>JBJKRP010000335.1:0-46728 GCA_046704565.1 Ignavibacteriaceae bacterium
GATGCGGCAGCATCCTACTATCATGTTTCGCAATTAGACATCGGTCTGCTGTCCATGAGTTTCATGATTGCTTACCTGGTTGTATCTATACCGGCATCGTGGGTAATAGATACATACGGGTTCCGAATAGCTGTCGGGATTGGAGCAGGACTTACCGGCGTTTTCGGGTTAATGCGCGGTATGGTAGCAACGAATTACACGCTTGTAATGATTGCGCAGATCGGTGCTGCGGCAGGGCAGCCGTTCATCCTTAATGCCACAACGAAAGTTGCCGCCCGCTGGTTTCCTATTGAAGAACGCGCCACGGCATCCGGGCTCGGCTCGCTGGCAATGTATCTCGGTATTCTGGCGGGTTTAGTGGTAACACCGTTACTTATACTTTCAGCGGGATTCAGCAACATGCTTCTGTATTACGGCATCGGCGCATTGGCGGCGGGAATAATATTCATAGCCTTTGCACGGGAACATCCGGCGACCCCTCCCGGTCCGGCTGAGTTAGAAGAGCGCGCGCTGATGTTCGACGGGATGAAGCAGATTCTCCGGAACAAGAACTTCATTTATCTAATGGTAATATTCTTTATCGGGCTTGGATTGTTTAACAGCGTTACTACGTGGATCGAGGATATTATAAGCCCGCGGGGCTTTTCGGCTACGCAAGCAGGTACGGCGGGCGGTTTGATGATATTCGGCGGAATAATAGGAGCGGTGATACTTCCGACCCTGTCCGACAAGTATAGAAAAAGAGTTCCGTTCATAATAATTGGTCTTATCCGTAGGTTACCGGGGATCCTCGCGATAACTTACGCCGCTTCAACCGGACTATTATTTTCGGCATGTTTTGCATTAGGATTTTTCCTCTTGAGCTGCGGACATATCGGTTTTCAATACGGAGCTGAGATAGGAAGACCGGCGCCTGAGGGAACATCGAACGGACTGCTGCTGCTAATGGGGCAGATTTCAGGCATCGCGTTCATATTTGCTATGGATGCCTTCAGAGTCGGTCCGAAGGGATCCATGACGCCGTCGCTGCTTGTATTGACCGGTCTTGTTGTTTTGGGCATATTCATGGCTGCGAGGCTGCGGGAATCCGATCTGGTAATTGGTACTCAGGGTAAGATGGAACAGGCAACAGAAGCGGCAAAGTAGAGTTACAAACAGAAAAGTTAGTGCTGTCGTATATGAGATGCTTCATGTGCGACTGTGCAGCTAAAGCATATCGAGCTTCTTTTGAATTGCGTTTTTGTCGGTATGCGTTTTAACTAATGATAAGGCTTTTTGAAAATATTGCCCTGCCTTTTCATTATCAATTCCTGAATAAAGCTCTCCGAGCAAGGTAAAGTAAAAAGGGTAATCATGAAGATTTAATTTCTCTGCTTCTGCTATAGCCTCTTCATTGCTGTTTGCCCTGGAGAGGGCGTAAGTCCGGTTGAGTGCAGCTACCGGGGAATACTCTATTATCAGCAATTGATTATATAGCTGCAGTATATTTTTCCATTTCTCCGGCGTATCTTCCTTATGAGTATGCCAGAAAGCAATGGCAGCTTCCAGATGGTATTTGGATATACTGTTCCCGCTTGCCGAGCAGTTTAAGAAATATTCTCCCTTGCGGATCAAATCGGGGTCCCATAGGCTAACGTCCTGGTCTTCATAAAGTATCAACTCACCGTTTCTATCGATGCGGGCATCAAATCTTGAAGCGTGAAAGCACATCAGCGAAAGCAGGGCATTTACCTGCGGCTTGTTCGTGCTTTTATTTTCTACGAGCATATTGCACAAACGCATAGCCTCGAGACACAAATCCTTGCGCAATGTTTCATTCTGACTGACCGAGTAATAACCTTCATTAAACATTAGATAGATTGTCTTTAATACAGTTTCCAAACGGTCATCTATTTCGGCAGGGCGGGGAAGTGCGATTTTAATTTTCTCCTGTCTTAATTTTTCTTTTGCCCTGAATAATCTCTTATTGATCGTTTCTTTATTAGTTAAGAAAGCGTCTGCAATTTCTTCAATACCGAATCCGCAAAGAATACGCAGCGACAGCCCGATCTGTGCTTCAGTTGAGATTGCCGGATGACAGATGGCGAGCATCATCTGCAACTGACTGTCATTTATGTTCTGTGGAGACAAATCAATTTCTTCTTCATATAATTCGGAATTTGCATTTTGTAATCCGGGAACAATCTTGTTTTCATAAATTGAATTTCGATGAAGGTAGTTCTTTGCCCTATTTTTAGCTACCGTATAGAGCCATCCAACCGGATTTGGGGGCACTCCCTTTAATCCCCAGGTTTCAGATGCGGCAAGAAAAGTATCACTGGCAATGTCTTCTGCAATTTCGATTTGTTCGAAGCCGAAGTGCCGACAAAGAACGGAAACTATTTTCCTGTACTCCGTCCTGAAAAGATGTGGAATTAATTCATCAGACATAAAGATTTATTTTTATATTTAATTTTATTAAATAATGATGATTTTTATTAAGATAAAATTATATTATTTTTACTTCGAAAGAACTTAAATAGAATATTGGAAATTTAATCCTATAATGTATTAAATTTTAAGAAGGTTATCACAATGAAGGATTTTGACAAGACTCTTGATTTGATAATGGAGTTACCCCGCGAAGACAGAGAGACTTTAATTGATATAGTGAAGCGCAGAATGATTGATGAAAGGAGAGATGAAATAGCTCATGAAATTCATGAATCAATCTCATTATATAAAGACGGCAAACTCAAAGAACAAACTGCAGAAGAAGCAATAAAAGATTTGGAATCATCATTGGGGGAAGATGCTGAACCTTGAATTCCATAATACTTACTCCAAGTTTTAAGCGTTCATATAACAAAATTGTAAGGAAGCATCCCGAACTTCGAAAAAGTATTAACCTAAGTATCAGTAAATTAGCGCAAGATGTTTTTGAGCCCAGTTAAAGACGCATAAACTTTCCGGGAAATTGGCTAAGTCTTATGGATGTTCTTGTGGGTATGATTGCCGAATCGTCTTCTCATTACAAAAAGGTCAGACAGAAAGCAAACTCGATATCATCCTAATTTCAATTGGCACTCACGAGGAAGTATATTAATGCTTTTTCGAATCTTTGGGAAATGCATCCGCTACAAGGTTAAGTTCAATGCCGTGTTCAAGATAAGCTTTTAATCCTGCAAGCACCCAGGTAAATCCGCCTTTGGAACCAAGCGCATCATCAGCTACTTTATCGCCATCGCCCTTAAATCCTGAGTTCGTTATACTGACGTAGGTCGAATCACCCCGGTAAGGAGTAAAAATCCATTCAACCAGAGTTTGGACACCATTATAAGGCCACTCAATAAGAATTCTTTTATTCTTTTATACTTCAAGAACTTTTACCGGTGCAGAAGCATTGTACATTTCCCATGTCCAGGTAACTTCTTTACCTGCTTCAAGCTTCCCGCTGCTTTTAGTAAACCAAAACTTAGTTGTAATTTCCGGATTGATAAAAGCTTCAAATACTTCGGCAACAGGCTTTCGGATTAGCATTTCTGCTTTTGCTGCCGGAACTTTTGTTAACTGCAAGTTTGTATTCATATTTTTACCTTATTCAATTCAATTATAACATTCATCCAGCCGGCATAATTGATAAGAATGCCGGATACTAAAACAGTACTAATGTAAAAATATAATATTGCGCTGCCGAATTTAGTATCCGGTGACAAGATTCAGGCATCTATAACGAATTGACTTCTCTAACTTCGACACTGCCACCCGCATTTAATATAGGGCATCCTTTGGCGATCGAAACAGCTTCATCATAAGTTTCGACCTTAATGATTGTATAACCGCCAATCGATTCCTTTATTTCGGTATAAGGACCATCCGTAACGGATTTATTTGCTCTTACAACCCTGCCATCTGTGGTCAAGCGGTTTCCCCGGTTAGATAATTTATTCTGTGCAGCTATTCCGCCAATCCAATCCATCCACTTTTTTGTATTTGCCTGCATTTGTTCCGGCGAAAATTCCGGCATCGCCTTGAAATCAGCTCTGAATACCAGCAAGAATTCTTTCATTTTGTTTACCTTTCTATTTTTAATTGAATTATATTTTATCAACAAGCTCATCGAAATTTGCATATTGCCCGGGCTGATAATCGCCGGGGACACTCTTGAACGGGATATTAATCCTGTTCCATGAATTTATGGCAATAGTCGCAATCGTAAGGTCAATTATTTCTTTTTCTGAAAACTGTTCTCTTGTTTCTTCAAAGACCTTGTCGGGCACATCGCATTTGGTGACAGCTTCTGCCCAGCCTAAAGCTGCGCGCTCGCGGTCTGAATAAAAAGGACTATCGCGCCATGCATCCAGAAGATAAAGCCGCTGCTCGGTTTCTCCGGCGGCACGCAAATCCTTTGAATGCATATCCAGACAGACAGCGCATCCGTTTATTTGAGACACCCTGTAAGCGATTAATTCCGCGAGTTTTTGTTCTATTGATGATTTGCTAATATAACTACCAAATCCAAAAAGAGGCTTCAACGCATCCTTACCCTGTTCCAGAAAATTCATTCTCGGTTCCATTTTGAACTCCTTAATGTTATTTGTTAATAATTTTTTCGTTCTCATATACATAACAAACAGGAATTCTAAAATTGGACAACCTGTACAAAATTTTTTTAGCTGTATATAAAGATTGGAATGCTAAGGGTCTGAAATTGTGATGCAGAAGAATGATGGGGAAGGAGTTTAAGGAATGATAATATAATCACGAGCTGAAGGAGGGAGTTGAACCCTCGACCTGCTGATTACGAATCAGCTGCTCTACCACTAAGCTACTTCAGCTTGTTATATAAAAAAGAAAATGGTAAATGCAAAAATATCATTTACCATTTATTCTTCAAAAGAAATTTGAATTAAGTTAACGTATTTTTTTCTTATGTCTGTTTTTTCTTAATCTCTTTTTCCTTTTGTGAGTCGCCATTTTATGACGTTTACGTTTTCTGCCGCAAGGCATTATTTACCTCCATTAGTTTGATTCATATGTGATTTTAATAATTCTTCCGCTTTCTTCCCGAATTCAGAATTCGGATCCAGGTCGACGGCTTTCTTAAGCCAATCTCTCGATTTATCGAAATTACCGGCTGCTAAATTTACAATACCAAGATCAAGGTATCCTATTTGATGCTTAGGATCGTATTGAATTGCCTTTTGCATTTCTGCAATTGCAGTCGGGTAATTCTGTAAATTATAATAACAAATTCCCATGTCTATCCTTGCATCAGGGTCGGTAGGAACCAGAGCAAGATATTCCTTATAGTTTACAATCGCCTGCTGGTACATTCCCGAATCATTTTTAAGATGTGCGAGCTGAAGAATGGACGCAGTATCCCTGGGGTTATTCTTAATAACATCTTCCAGTTGATTTATCTTTTGTACGTTCCCAAGATCAACTCCGGAATTCTGACTATTATCTGTCGTTGATGAGGATGAACTTCCCGGAACTACC
Source organism: Ignavibacteriaceae bacterium (assembly GCA_046704565.1). Taxonomy (GTDB): domain Bacteria; phylum Bacteroidota; class Ignavibacteria; order Ignavibacteriales; family Ignavibacteriaceae; genus FEN-1297. The sequence continues at coordinate 5,482 of JBJKRP010000335.1, forward strand.
ACAGGGTTAAGTACACCCGAAAACAAAAGGATAAACAGCGCAATACCAACCCCAACGACAACTACCGTTATCGTTTTTACAAGGTTAAGCTGCTTCTTAGCAGGAGTCTGCTGAAAGGGTTTATTCTTTTTATTCGACTTTGATTTATTATCAACCGACCCGGAAACTTTCCGGTTTTTTTTCTGTTCTGCTTTTGGCGGCTTTTCGTAAGTGCCTGCCTGCAATTTTACTCCGCAGCTTGAGCAGACAACATTATCTTTATCGTTCTCTTCGCCGCAATTATCGCAAATAATTCTTTCCCGATTTATTTCAACATGATTAGGCGGAACGGGAGTGTTCTCTGCTTCGGAGTTGACATTTTCAATCTTCTTTAATTCACAACCGCACTCGGGACAAAATTTATATTCTTTCTCTAATTTATAACCACACTCGGGACAATGTTTGAACATCCTATTTCAGCTCTTTCATACCTTGATCTACCAAATCCTTGAAATCTTTAGAGAATTTAAATGTCGGCACAAAATGTTCCGGTACAAAAACAGATTCGCCGGTTTTAGGATTCCGTGCCTGGCGGGCTCTTTTTTTCTTAACTTTATAGCTTCCGAACCCTCTAATTTCAATACCCCGACCTTCTTTCAATGCTTCTATAACCGTTTTGAAAAAACCTTCTATTATTGCTTCGGTTTCCAATTTAGTCAACCCTGTTCCCTCTGCTACTTTGTCAACAATATCTGCCTTAGTCATAATTTTATCCTTACATTAAAATTATATTATAAATCATTATAATTTAATTGTTTAAATTATTAAACAATGTCAAGAAAATCAAATGTAACTTTTTTGCTCCATACCGCAGGTAAAAAATAACAGCCGGTGTAGTTGGGTAATTGCTAAAAAAACACTCCATATTTGATGCTGCTATCTCAAAATGATAGATATTCTCACAATTTTTATTACTGTGATAGTTATCTTGATTTTTTGGAAATGTTTTCCATGGTACAATAATTGAAGTTAGAGACGAAAAAATTGGATAATTATATGGAACTGATTCAAATTATTGTTACATCGTTAAAGCTTTTCGTATTGGTCGCAGCCATCGTTGTATTGGTCTCATATTTTATTTATAAGGTAAAAGATAGGAAAAGATCGAAGCCATATACAAATATCCCGGCGGTGGATATTGTAAATCAGCCAATTCAATTCCTACAGGAACCTGTTGAGAATAGGATTATTGAGAGAAAGCCTGCAAGGTTCCAGGTATTAAATGTCGAAAACGGACCCGTGGAAGATGAAATAATTTTAAAGAAAAAAGTTTTACCGAATTATGTTCCAGCCAGCTCGCTAAAATATAAGCAGCCTGCAATAAGAGATGCTTTTGATATTTTCGAGCGTTATTCAAATAGTGATTTTGAACCTATGCACAAAGTAAAATTGTAATTATTAGTATCCGTCGATTTTCACTTCTAAATTCTCCGCCATCTTATGCACATCATAAGGCGCCGGTTTTCCTTTAAGAAATTTATGAAACCAGTCCAGGTGCGCGTCGTAATAAAGAGGCATTGACTTTACGTAGTTAGGCCAGTGTCCGTCATTCTTAAAGATAATCAGCCGCGAATCAATTCCGAGAGTTTGAAGCGTAGTAAAATACTGGATGCTTTGAGTATATGGAACTCTAAAATCTTTTTGCCCAGTAATAATCAAAGTCGGCGTTTTAAAATTCTTAACATAGCTTGAAGGGGAAAACTTTTCGTATAAGCTTGAATTCCAGGGTTGACCTTTTAATTCCCAGTTAGGGAACCATATTTCTTCTGTTTCTCCCCAGAAAGACTTCAAGTCATAAATTCCCATCATCGATGCGAGGCACTTGAACCTGTGAGTTTTAGCCTGGAACCAATCCATCATGTAACCGCCGTAGGACCAACCCATCGCCCCGATTTTGCTTGTATCTACATAAGGGAGTTTTTCCAGCGCATCAGTAACTTTCATAAGATCTTCAAATACTTTTCCTCCCCAGTCGCCGGAAATCTCTGCGGTGAATTTTTGTCCGTACCCGGTAGAGCCATGCGGATTGGGAAATGCGACAATGTAACCTGCGCCCGGATATATTTGCCAGTCTCCTCTAAAGGAATCCATCCATTGCATCTGGGGACCGCCGTGAACATTTAAAATTAGAGGATATTTCTTTTCAGGATCAAAGTCGTGGGGCTTAACTATAAAAACTTCTATATTGCTATTGTCTGCGCCTTTTACCCACATTTTTTCTGCGGGGCGGACATCAACCTCATTCAGAAAATCTTTATTAAAATCCGTCATCTCTATTGAAAGATCATTGGTCAGGTTTAAAAGATAAACCTCTCGAGGCTTATCTACAGAGCTTGAGAGGTAATAAATATATTTGCCGTTAGGCGAGACGTCGAAGCCGGCAATTGATTTTTCGTCGCTGACGTCGGAAATTGAATCTTTAGAAAGATCAATCTTATAAATAGGGGAATAGCCGTGAAATTCACCGGTGAAATAAATACTTTTTGAGTCAGGGCTCCATTTGAAATCATCTACCCAGTTATCGAAGCTGTCGGTTATAATTTTTGACTGCCCCGTAGATCTGTTATAGAGTGCGATTCTGAACCTGTCGGATTCATAACCAGGTATTACCTGGGTCCGGTAAGCAATATATTTCCCGTCAGGTGAATAAATAGGAGAGCCGTCCCACGCTTTGTTAGCTTCAGTAATATCTTTTGCTTTCCCACCCGTAACAGGTACAACCCATAGGTCAGAATTTGTAGAAGCTTCGGGATGGGGATCATGGTTGGACACAAAGCATAGTTCTTTGCTGTCAGGTGAAAAGTTGTAGCCTATTCCTCCGCCTAACATAAAAGTAGGGGAGACATATTTACCGGGCGTTACGTCCGTATAGGTCTTAGTTAAGAAATTGTAAATGAAAATATGAGTATACTTGCCTGCTGAATAGCTTGTCCAATGCCTGAACAGAAGATGATCTGCAACGTAAGCCTGTACAGAACCTTGCGAAGCTGCGGAATCGATTCTTTTGTTACAATCGTTGTCGGCGCCGCAATCAGGATAAACATCGGTCGAAAATGCGACCATCTCTCCGTTAGGAGATATTACGGGCGCATCTATTCCTGTTGAAACGTCGGTAACCTGTGTCGTCTTGTCTTCGTCGAGTGAATAATAAAATAATTCCGGAGCGCCGCTTCTTACCGATACAAAATAAACTCCTTTGTTATCTACAGACCAGACCGGTTCATAATCATCTTTTTCGTAAGAAGTAATTCTTTTAATATTTGTTCCATCGGAATTCATTATATAAATATCTGTGTTGGATGTACCGGCGTCAAAGTTGTACACAGTCAGGGTATAGGCAATCATAGCTCCGTTGGGAGAAACTACAGGTGCGCCAACCGATTTTATCTTATATAAATCGGCTATGGTAAATGGCTTTTTCTGGGCAAAGGAGAAAGGCGAAATTAGAACGAACGAAATAAGAAATAGAAAAATTCTTTTCATGTGAATTACCGCTGCTTTTATTTTTATAAGATTGTAAGGTTGTTATTCGAATAATATTTTTAGGGATGAAATTTTAACGCCACTCAGCACGGATACGGATAGGATTATCTTTAGTTGATAAGCGATTCAATTTCATCCAGAAGTAAGTTCATTTTCAGTGAAACAGCATTAACAGGTTCGGAAGCGCTCATGTCTACTCCAGCCGATTTCAGAATATTTATCGGGTAATCAGAACTGCCGGATTTGAGAAAATGCAAATAGCGCTCAACTGCAGAGGCTCCTTCTTTTTTGACTTTTTGAGCTAAAACTTCCGATGCAGCAAAGCCTGTTGCATATTGGTAAACATAAAAATTATAATAGAAGTGAGGGACTCTTGCCCAGGTGTACTCTTCTTCGTTATCAATTACCATTTCATCTCCCCAATATTTTTGAGTTATATCTTTATACATCCTGCACAGCATATCAGGCGTTAAAGCTTCGCCGTTCTCCGTTTTCTGATAAACCAGGGATTCAAATTCGGCAAACATTGTCTGCCTGTAAAATGTCGAAGTTATGTTGCTGAGATATTTTTCAATAAGATAAAGCTTCTCGCTTTTTGATGAAGCATGTTCTATCAAATAATCAAGAAGCAAAGATTCGTTAAATGTTGATGCAACTTCTGCAAGGAAGATAGAATAGTTCGCATATATGTATGGCTGGGATCTACCGGTGTAATACGAATGCATGTTATGTCCCATTTCATGTGCAAGAGTAAAAACATCGTTCAGGTTGTCGGTCCAATTTAATAACACATAAGGATGGACACCGAATGTAGTTCCGGAAGAATAAGCTCCGCTTCGTTTTGACTTTGTCTCATACACATCAAGCCATCTGTTTTCAAACGCTGTTTTTAGTGAAGCTAAATAATCTTCTCCGAGAGGTGACAGGGCTTTTAGCACCAGCTCTTTTGCTTCCCAGTAGGAATATTTCTTTTCCTTTTCTTCCTGGAAGAGAGTTACATACGAATCGTATGGATGAAGCTCTTCCAAATTTAAAAGTCTTTTTTTGATTGAAGCCCACCTGTTCAATGGTTTCAGGTTATTATTAACCGATGCAAGCAGGTTATCATAGACAGTAAGAGGGATGTTATTCCCGTCAAGAGCCGCTTCACGCACGGAACCGTACTTCCTTGCTTTAGCAATAAAAATATTTGCTTTAAGATTACCGTTAAATAATATTGTAAGCGTATTAGCGTAATCTTTGAACTGTTTATAATAACTTTTATATACATTCTTTCTGAACTCACGGCTATAAGAGTACATAGCGGAATAATACCTGCCGTGGGATATTTCAATCGCCTTGCCCTTTTCGTCCTTTACTACGGGGAATTTTATATCGGCATTAGTGAACATCGAGAAGGCATCATAAGGTATCTGGAGCACTTCGCTCGAATCTGCAAGCACTTCCTCAACTTCTTTGTGCAAAGTATGTTTTTTCATCCTGATTATATCGTCAATATAATGCCGATAAATCTTCAGATCGTCGATTGCGCTAATAATTGAGTTTAATTTATCTAAGGAAATGTTGAGTATTTCGGGACGGATAAATGAAGCTGCCGATGAAAGTCTTGCTGCTAAATTCTTTACCCTATCATCCATTGCCTGGTATTGCGGAACTAGCATGTCGCTGTCCTTTGAGAGGGAAGCATACAGGTTTAGCCTGTCCAGTTTAATTCCAATTGAGTCCTGGAGCCTTAAACACTCCAGCAAAGAATCGGAGCCATGGGCAAGTTTACCTTCAAACTTTTTTATTACATGAATATTTGCTTCGACCCATTTAAAGTCTGTTTCCCATTTGCTGTCGTCGGGATAAATATCTTTTAACTCCCATTTAAATTGCTCTTCAATATCTTCCCTTAAAGGCAAAGAGGCTGATTCTTCGTGCAAAAGAAATCTTCCGCTATTTTTTTTGAATAACATAACCCCGCACTTCCCTCAAAAAGTTGTAACAAATAAATCGCATTTTGGATTACAAAATATAAGGTTTAGCCGGAACTTCCAAGCGCTTATCCCTGTGAACTTCATGACAGCTAAATAGAAGTTTAAATCATCTCCATTACTGTTCGTGCAGTTGTAATCTTCCCGATAAATTTTGAGGCGGAATCTGCTTGAAGTCTGGCGGCTTCTTTTTCTGCGTACGAAAGATAATTATCTATTGATTCGCATTCATATTGAACTATGTAGGTTGATTCACCTTCCATACTGGTTGGAATACGAACTCTAAACATTCTGTGGTTATTAAAAAAACCGGTGTGTAAAATATCAGGTATGTGCTTATCCCTCATCCATTGACACCACTCCTGCTCAACTTCTTTCTTAACTATCGTGGTAATGCTGTATATTATCATACTAAATTTTGTTATCAAAAAACAATTCTAAAAAACTTAGCGAACTTAGAATAATTTTACTATAAAAGCTAATAAGCAGTTTGTTGGTATTCTTCAATCAATACTGCTTAAAATAAAAATGTACGGTGATATATGGCACAGTGAAAAAAAAATTCTGGACAATATATACTTGACATTGTATATTTACGACGGCTCTTTCAGAAGGTTCTCCCCTGCCTTTTGATATATAGGAGCTAAAGCCCAGTAATCGCCAGGTTACGGGGCTTTTTTATTTTTAATGTTTAAGAGCTAATTTCTTCCGTTATCTTTATTTCTTTCGTCCTGTTTCCTGCTATCCCTTTGCTTATTTTGGTTCCCTGATCTCTTTTTTTCATTTACCTGTTCCCGTTTTTTTACATCTTCTTTTTTTGCAGGCTCAATTCTTTTTGCAGGCTCGCGTCGAATAACATTTTTTTGCGGCTGATCTTTTCTTATGACTTTTCCGCCGTTCTCGTTCCTAACCGGCTCGCCTCTGTCGGGCGTATTCCTTTTAATCTCGGGGTTATTTCTGTTCTTGGGTTCCGTTCTGGTTTCGGTTTTTGAATTTTGGCTGCTTCTACCTTCCGGAGGCTTAACCGGAAGCACTGCAGGCGCATTAGGTTCAGGTCTCTTTACGGTGTTTTCATTTTCAACTCTAAAGCGGATTAAGTCTCTTCCTCCCGATCTAATATTTTCCCGTACAGGTCTTACAGGTTCGATAGTCCTGCGTGTAACTCTCTCAATGCTTCGTATGTCTGGTGCACGACCGCCGTCTCTCGAGCGAAGCTCACGTATGTCAGGCGAAACAGATCGATCTCTATATCGTACTACATCTCTATCGATGAAATTTTCTTCATGGACAATAACCCATACTCTAACTTCTGGGTGAGAGAAATATTCCGTTTCATTTATTCCCGGCGGCGGCAAAGGTGCCCAGCCAACGTAACCGTTTGAATGATACCATACGACTCTGGCAGGCTGCCAGTCATAACCTGGGATCCAGACCCAGCCGTAACTGCGGCTGAATTGCCAGTAGCCATAATGGTAAACGATCCAACCGTAAGGTTCGTTTGAATCCCACATCCAGCCGTTATCGGTCCATACCCAATGTCCATCGGCATAAGGCTGCCAGTTATTTTCATCATAAGGCTGCCAGACTGTTCCAAGTCCCGGAACATTAATCCATTGTCCGTAACCATCCAATGAGTTAAAAGCCGGGTACGGATCATGTCTGACGACGTAGGTTTGACTGCTCATTGCACAGCCGTATAACCACATTGTCGCTATAGCTAAAGAAACCCACATTAATCGTTTCATGATTTCACCATTATAAAAATTTGTTTGCTTTATTAAGTTACAACTTAAGTACCAGTTTCGTTATATCAATTATATTACAAAATTTCAAATCGTTTAAGTGTTACTACTTTACACGCTGTTGTCTTTACTATTCAACAGTTCAATAAATTGTCCAATTAATTATTTTGATTTATTTTCTTATTTAGAAGCACAAGGCTTTCTTCCACCTCCTCCCGCGGCAGGTTGCCGTTTGTTAAAATTTCATTTGGCTTTTGAAGAAGTCTTTGGCAGAATCTAATTCCGTCGGCAATATATTTGGGATCATAATCAATCAAATCAAAGATGAGATTTTCAGCCTCATCGAATTTTCCTCTAAACTCATAATAAAAGAAGAGGCTTTCTTCGGTATCGATATTAATTTCCATATCTTTAAGACGTCCGGCTACGGTGTCTACAATTTTTAAATGTTCGGGTTCAATTAAAACAGGGTTTGTCTTTAGTCCTTCAACAAAGAAATATAAAGACCTCTCACTCATCTCAATATATTTTTCTTGATCATTTCGAAGTTTGTACAAATCAGCTTCTTCCTTAAAGATAACGCCAAGCAGGTAGCAGTTAGGCGAAATTAAGGATTCGTTATTGGAGATCATTTTTATTAGTTGAGCGTCCGACAAGCTGTCTATAAACTTTCTATCGAATCCGAAAAATTCTTTTGTCAGCTTGTCTATCTCTAAGAAACCTTCCTCCGTGTTGTTGCCTCTTTTAAGTTCAAGAAGCCGCTCGATTACTCTTATAAGAGTATCGACCATTCTCATTATGTAGTCTTTTGTAAGCATATTTATACTTTACATTCTTGTAATGTAATTTTTTCGATGACTAAATATATAACAACAAAATTTTCTAATAAAGAATATTGTGGCGAATAAAACCTGTTAGAAACAGCAATGCTCTGATGTCATTTGATTATTTCATTTTATAATTATTTGAGATTTGAGTATTTTTGCACCGAAAGATTAAGCTTGGATGAATACATCAGAACAAAAAGCTAAGGATTTGATTGCTTCCTATATTGGACTGATAAAAAAGAACGGGTTTGAAACTGGTAATTATACACGGAAGCAATACAATTTTGAAGTTGATTTAAAAAATAGTCTGGAGAAAGTTAAGCTGCTGGTTTACTTCGGCAGTAAAGGAATTAAAACAGTAATTCAAGGCAACAAGGAAACAGACTTTTACAGAAAGATAAACGAATTACTCTTTGGTGAGAAGTTATTTGAGACGCAGCCTTTGGAAATTCAAGAGCCGGAAAGGTACATTGGAACAGATGAATCCGGCAAAGGCGATTACTTCGGTCCGCTTGTAATTTGCGGCGTATATGTGGACAAAGAAACATCAGCCAGGTTAAAGAAAATCGGCGTAAGAGACAGTAAAGAACTGTCCGAAAGCTCCATCAGGAAAATCTCTTCAGAAATAAAAAAAATATCCGCAGGAAGCTATAATCTGATAGTAATTAATCCCGAAAAATATAATCAGCTTTATGAACGGGTGAAGAACGTAAACAGGCTTCTCGGCTGGGCGCATGCGAAGGTTCTTGAAAATCTGCTCGTTCAATGTTCTGCTGAGGAAGCTATAAGCGATAAGTTCGGCGATGAGAGTTTTATAAGAAGTTCATTGCAGGAAAGAGGAAAGAATATTTTACTGCATCAATTAACAAAGGCAGAACGTTATACGGCGGTTGCTGCTGCTTCAATTTTGGCGAGAGAAAAATTCTCCGATTGGTTTGAAGCTCAAAGAAAGGTTTTAGGAATCGAGCTTCCAAAAGGCGCATCGGTTACGGTAGAGAAAACGGCGAACGATATAAAAGACAAATTCGGCGAGGCTAAGTTAAAAGAGCTGGTAAAAATTCATTTCAGAACAACAAATAAAATCATTAAGTAAATTATGTGTTAAAGAGGAATATATATGGCAGGAAAAACTAAAGTAAAGAGAATTGGTATACTAACAGGCGGCGGCGATTGCCCCGGCTTAAACGCCGTTATTCGAGGTGTTACTAAGCCGGCACAAGATTATGGAATGTCCGTACTGGGAATAATAGACGGGTTTGAAGGACTGGTTGAAGGGCGGGCTCGTGAACTGAAGAATGATGATGTCTCTGGTATCTTAGGTCGTGGCGGTACAATTCTCGGCTCGTCGAACAAAGGCGATCCTTTCCACTGGCCCGAGCTGCGGGACGGAAAAATTGAGATCGTTAACAGGGCGAACTCTGCATTAAAAAATTATCAGGCATGGAACCTTGACGCGCTGATTGCAATAGGCGGCGACGGCACAATGCACATTTGCAACAAGCTCGGTCAGATGGGGATGAATATGATCGGCGTACCCAAAACGATTGATAACGACCTTGAAGCTACAGACCTTACGTTCGGACATGATTCAGCCGTGTTTGTAGTTGCTGAGGCTTTAGACAGGCTGCATACGACCGCTTCATCTCATCATAGAGTTATTGTTATGGAAGTGATGGGAAGATATGCCGGATGGATAGCATTGAACGGCGGATTGGCAGGCGGTGCCGATATTATTCTAATACCTGAAATTCCTTTCTCATGGGAAAAGATATATGATAAGATTTTGAAGCGCGAGCTGATGGGAAAAAAGTTTAGCCTTGTCTGCGTTGCCGAAGGTGCAAAGCCTAAAGACGGCGAAATGGTTGTTAAAGGGACCGATATAAAGCGCCACGATCCAACCCAGCTTGGAGGCATTGGAGAACTGGTAGCTAAAAGGATTGAAGAAAATACAGGAAGAGAAACCCGTGTTACTGTGCTTGGACATGTTCAGAGAGGCGGAAGCCCTACACCGTTTGATAGAATCCTGTCCACAAAGTTTGGAACATTTGCTATCGATCTGGCTGCAAGACATAAGTTCGGAAGAATGGTTGCTTTGAAAGGTGATTTAATTAAAAACGTGAAGATAGAAGACGCTATTTCTCATCAAAAGCTGGTAATGCCCGACAATCAAAATGTAATAGCTGCAAAAGCTGTTGGAATTTCTTTCGGCGAATAAAAAAAATTCCCAGAAATTACTTATCTTAATTTGTTTTTACAGGTGGTTAAATTTATATTTGACCACTAAATTTTAAAGAAGTACCGGGGTCGTAGTTCAGTTGGTTAGAACGCCTGCCTGTCACGCAGGAGGTCGCGAGTTCGAGTCTCGTCGGCCCCGCAAGAAGCTCATCAAAAAAGGTGAGCTTTATTAGTTAGTGGAGCAGTGGTATACATACATATTATATTCGTCAAAGATAGATCGATACTATGTAGGGTTAACAAAAGATCTGGAGTGGAGATTAGAAAGACATAATTTGGGCTGGGGCAAGTATACAAAGAGGGGAATAACTTGGAAGATAGTGTATACCGAGACTTACTCTACAAAAACAGAAGCTCTCAAGCGAGAAAAAGAGATTAAGAATAACAAGAGTAGAAAGTATATCGAGGGATTAATAGCTCACGCAGGAGGTCGTCCCGAATGAAATTCGGGAAGTCTCGTCGGCCCCGCATAGAAGCTCATCAAAAAAGGTGAGCTTTATTAGTTAATGGAGCAGTGGTATACATACATATTATATTCGTCAAAGATAGATCGATATTATGTAGGGGTAACAAAAGATCTGGAGTGGAGATTAGAAAGACATAATTTGGGTTGGGGAAAATATACTAAGAAGGGGATACCCTAGAAAATAGTTTACAGCGAGACTTACCCTGCAAAAAACTGAAACCCTAAAGAGAGAAAAAGAAATTAAGAATAAGAAGAGTAGAAAATATATTGAGGAATTAATAGCTCATGCAGGAGGTCGTCCCGAATGAAATTCGGGAAGTCTTGTCGACCCCGCAAGAAGCTCGTTTGTCAAATGAGCTTCTTATTTTGCAGCCTCAATTGCCTCGTCTGCAAATGGAATATCTGAAAGTGCTAACTTTGGATATTTTTCTTTAAAATAATTAAGCGACCATTCACTGGTAAGCAGTACAACATTCCTTTCGGAAGAATCAAAAGCTATAGCGGCGCCTGCAGGTAAAACAATCCTTTCCAGTTCACTCTCATCTATCATAGGGCTCAGCCATCTTAAGACTTTCCAGTTAGTTTGTTCTAATCTCGACTCCGCACCGTATTCGCTTTCGAGCCTGTACTGTACAACTTCAAATTGAAGCGGTCCTACTGCGCCGAGCAGCGGAGTCTTTTGCGCCGAGCCCTTTAAATAGAACGCTTGTATAACGCCTTCCTGCAAAAGTTGGTCGAGTCCGTCACGGAATTTTTTATAATTGGATGGATTAGGATTATGCATGAAGACAAAGTGTTCGGGTGCGAACTTAGGTATTTCTTTAAATATTACGGAGGAGTTTTCCGTAATTGTATCTCCAATACCGAAATTGGAATTTCCGACGAAGCCGATAATATCTCCCGGGTAAGCCTCATCGACTGTTTCTCTATCTTGTCCGAAAAGCTTTTGGGAATTTGAGAGTCTAAGTTTTTTCCCGCTTGCCGTATGTACTGCCTGCATATCTCTTGTGAATTTTCCTGAACAGACCCTTAGGAATGCAATTCTGTCTCTATGCTTAGGATCCATATTTGCTTGTATCTTAAAAATGAATCCTGAAAAGAATCCGTCTTCCGGTTTAACTATGCCGGCAGAGCTGTTTCTTGCAGAAGGGGGCACTGCATAGTTCAGGAACCCATCACGCAAAAGCTGAACGCCGAAGTTGTTTGCTGCGCTTCCGAAGAAAACAGGCGTCAGTGTACCGTCAACAATTGATTGAGGATCAAATTGTTCTCCGGCAGTGTCAAGCATTTCTATTTCTTCAAGGAGTATTTTATAATTGTTCTCGCTTAATTTATTTTGAACGAACGGGTCGGTTAAGTCATGCACGGATACGGGTGCAATAAATTGACCTCCGGTAGTTTTTTCAAACAGATGAATTTCCTTAGCCAGACGGTCGTAAACCCCTTTAAAATCTATGCCGGTACCAAGCGGGTAATTCATTGGAAAGGCGCCTATGCCGAGAACGTTTTCAATTTCATCTATTAATGTAAGGGGGTCCATCGTCGGTCTGTCGAGCTTATTAATAAAAGTAAATATTGGAATCGATCTTTTCCGGCATACCTCGAATAATTTTTTAGTTTGTGCTTCTATTCCTTTAGCGGCATCGATGACCATAACAACCGCGTCAACGGCGGTTAAAACCCGGTAAGTATCCTCGGAAAAATCCTGGTGACCCGGCGTATCCAGCAAATTAATTTTATATCCCTTGTAGTCGAACTGAAGTACTGTAGAACTGATGGATATACCGCGCTTCCTCTCAAGTTCCATCCAATCGGAGGTTGAAGCGCGCTGATTTTTTCTTGCAGTTACCGAGCCTGCAAGTTGAACGGCGCCGCCGTACAGCAGAAACTTCTCAGTTAACGTAGTTTTGCCCGCGTCGGGATGCGAGATAATTGCAAAAGTCCTTCGTCTGTTTATTTCTTTTAAATTACTCATCTGGTAAATAAATTTTGTGTGTTAAGTTAATGTTAAATTTGCAGAATAAAACGAAGGGTTTCCTAATGGAAAAGCTTGCTTACAAGCGTTATAATTTTCCCGGGAAGATTTTTTTTCGAAAGTTTATAAAGCCGCATTAATTTTTTGTTCTAATAGATTATTTTTCCAATGCAAAATTAGGTAATTTATTTCAACCGGCAAAATAGAATATTTAATGACCGAATGAATATAGACTCTGCATATCAAGAAGCGATGGACTTCGCTAAGAAGCACTATGAGAACTTCCCGGTGGTATCTTTGCTGGTGCCGGCGAACTTAAGGAAGCATGTTGCCATAATTTATTGGTTCGCCCGCACAGCCGATGATTATGCCGATGAAGGCACCTTAACTTCCGCAGAGCGAATTGAAAAACTTGAGGCTTTTGAAAACAGGCTCACGTGTTTATTGAATGGAAATTCCGACGCACCGTTTGAACTGGCACTTAGTACTACCATCAGTACCAAAAATCTTTCCCCGGAGTATTTCTTTAATTTAATGAAAGCTTTTAAGCAGGACGTTGTTAAGAAAAGCTATAAAGATTTTCCTGAACTCATGTCTTACTGCCGGAATTCGGCAAACCCAGTCGGCAGGCTTATTCTGGAACTAAACGACATTAGAAATGAAGAGGCTTTTAAATTGTCGGATATGATTTGTACTGCGCTACAGTTAACCAACTTCTGGCAGGACTCAGCAATCGATTTTAACAAGGGGAGAATTTATTACCCCCAGGATGAACTAAAAGAATTCGGCGTTACGGAAAAAATGTTTGAGCTGAAAGAAAATAATCTTAATTTAAAGGCGCTTGTTAAGCGTAATGTTGAACGTACCCGGAATCTATTCGATGACGGAGAAAGACTAACTGGCTTTTTACGCGGCAGGCTGAAGTTCGAAGTTAAATGGACAATACTTGGCGGTAAGTCTATCTTAGATAGGATTGAGAAGAACGATTTTGAAGTGCTTCGGCAAAGACCGGCTCTGGATAAAATAGATTTTTTTATCTTACTATTAAAAACATTTTTGTGATTATGGTTGAAACTGCAAAGGACATAGCAAAGAAAAGCAAGAGCAGCTTTTATTATGCCTTCAACCTGCTTCCTAATGAAAAGCGGGATGCTATGAATACTGTTTATGCTTTCTGCCGCCAGACCGACGATATAGTCGACCAGGATAATCTTCCCGATGAGATAAAGTTTGAAAAGCTTCACAAGTGGACTGTAGAGCTTCAGCGGGCGCTTAAAGGCTATTCCGAATACCCGCTTTTGAACAAGCTCGGAAAGACTATTTCTCAGTTCAACATTCCGCTCGAGCCGTTCTTCGAACTCCTTAAAGGAATGGAAATGGACCTTCAGAAAAAAAGATATTTGACTTTCGACGACTTAAGACTCTACTGCTACCGTGTTGCCTCAACAGTCGGATTGATGTGTATTGAAATTTTCGGATACAAGCATAAATCTGCGAAAGATTTTGCCGTAGACCTTGGTATTGCCCTGCAGTTAACTAACATCCTGCGCGATATTAAAAAGGATTCAGAAAACGGCAGAATATATCTACCGCAGGAAGAACTGTCAAAGTTCAATTACAGTGAGAATGAAATCCTGACTCAAACCTACAACGAAAACTTTAAGGATTTAATGAAGTACCAGGTAAACCGCGCAGAAATATTCTTTGAGCGTGCTACTCATGATTTGAACCTTGATGATAAGTATTCAATGTTTGCCGCTCGCGCAATGCAGCACATTTACCATAAAGTACTGGAAAAAATAGTTCAGGCGGATTTTGATATTTACAGCAAAAATATAAAAGTATCAAAGCTTGAAAAGGCTGGAATTTCTATCGGTGTTTGGGTAAAATACAGCTTAGTCTATTGATGAAAAAATGCATTGTAATCGGCGGGGGGTTAGCCGGTCTAACATCAGCAGCATACCTTGCGGACTCCGGATACAATGTTGAAGTTCTTGAGGCTTCGCCGAAAATCGGCGGGCGAGCTTATTCGTTTAAAGATAAACAAACCGGCTTCATTATAGACAACGGACAGCACCTATTGATGGGCTGTTATAAAGAGACTCTGAGATTTTTCCGTCTGATCGGAGCCGAAAAAAATCTGACCTATCAGAAAAGGTTAAAGGTAATTTTTCTGAAGGAGAATTTTCAAATTTTTTTCTTCCAGGCTCCGCTGATTCCCTATCCTCTGAATTTATTGTCGGCTTTATTAAAGTATAATGCTGTATCTTTTCAGGAGCGCTTAGTTTTTATAAAATTCTTTTTGAAACTGCCTTTTATTTCGCCGGAGAAACTTGCTGATCTTTCCGTATACGATTGGCTCGTAAAAGAAAATCAGAATGAAAACATCAGGAAGGCTTTCTGGGAAATCTTTTCGGTCGGTACATTGAATACAAGCATATATAAGGCGTCTGCATCAAGCTTAGCTTATATTTTGAAGGAAGCGTTCTTATCAGGGAATAAAGCTTCGACAATTTTAGTCCCGAAATTTGGCTTGAGTGAGACTTATTCAAATGATTCAGTTAAATTCATTGAAGAAAGGGGAGGGAAAATTTCTACGCTCGAACAGGTGGAAAGAATTAATCACCGTGAAACGAAAATTACAAAGATTAAAACTTCGAGAAGAGAAATTTCCGATTTTGACTTTGTAATTTCTTCGGTACCTCTTTTTAATCTAAAAAAAATTTTGCCCGATATGGATTTAACCGGCGGTCTTGAATTGAGCTATTCCACGATAGTATCAATTCATATCTGGCTGAAAGAAAATCTACTGCCAGAAAAGTTTTACGGATTGATCGGTTCGCCCGTACACTGGATATTTAACCACAACGACCATTTGACGTTGGTTATAAGCGATGCTGATTATCTGAACGAGGTATCCAAAGAGGAGATTTTCAGAATGGCGGCGGAACAACTGGAAAAGTTTGTGCTTATTAAGAGCGGAAAAATTTTATCATATAAAATAATTAAAGAAAAGCGCGCGACCTTTGTTCCTTCAAATAAAATCTTAGATCGCCGACCTAACTCTCGGACCCAATTCTCAAATTTTTTTCTTGCGGGTGACTGGGTTAATACGGGTCTTCCCTCCACTATTGAGAGTGCAGTAAAGAGCGGAAAGATGGCGGCGGACCTATTAAAAACAAGCGTCTAACAGAACAAAGCTTTCTAAAATCCGGAATAAAAAATTATATCTGGTTAAAACGTCAACATAAAAAAACGATAATTTAATTCCGGCTTCGTTATAATATTTCAACAGGTTAAATGGGCAAAACTCTGATTTTTAAAAAGGTTTCGTTAAAGGGGCGAAATAAATTTTTAATGAAAATACATTGACAGTTATACAAGATGTAGCTAAATTCTACATCAGAAAAAATAATTTATTTTGGATCAGCGGCTAAAAGCCGGGAAGTTCAAGAAGGAGGAAACCTCAAAAAAATAATCTTAATAGGGAATTGGAATTAGTTCCATTCTCACAGAAACAATCATCTAAAATTAATTAACTAATTTAATAACAATTATAGTAGAGGGGATCAAAATGGCAAATGATCATTTGACTCTCACCGAAACGGCGAAACTGTTACTCCACGATAAGGAGTATGACCTGTCCACCTTTACCGGCTCAGAAGGTGAAGTTGGACTGGATATAACACAATTGAGAAGCAAGACCGGGGCGATCACTATTGACAGCGGTTACGGCAACACAGGCTCATGTATGAGCGCTATAACCTTTATCGACGGTGAAAAAGGAATTCTTCGCTACCGCGGCTATCCCATTGAGGAACTGGCTAAAAACTCTAATTTTATTGAAGTCAGTTTTCTTTTAATCTTCGGACACCTTCCCAGCAAAGCTGAACTGGAGAGGTTCCATTTCAATTTAACTCACCATAGTCTTATTCATGAAGAAATGAAAAAATTCTACGAAGGATTTCCGAGCACTGCTCACCCGATGGGAATTTTATCTTCTATGGTAAGCTCGCTTTCTGCGTTCTACCCGGAAGCCGGCTATAACGCCGACGTTGAGCTTAACATTACAAGACTGCTGGCTAAGCTTAAAACTATTGCGGCATTTTCGTACAAAAAGTCCATTGGGCAGCCGTACGTTTATCCGAGGAATGATTTAAGCTACAGCGGCGATATGCTGCACATGATGTTCGCAGTTCCATCGGAAGATTACGAGGTACCAAAAGTTGTTGAAGAAGCACTGGATCTCCTTTTAATCCTCCATGCAGATCATGAGCAAAACTGCAGCACATCTACGGTAAGAATGGTAGGAAGCAGCGAGGCTAACTTGTTTGCTACTATCTCTGCCGGCATCTGTGCGCTTTGGGGACCATTGCATGGCGGTGCCAATCAGCAGGTAATCGAAATGCTGGAAAAAATAAAAGCAGACGGGGGCGATTACAAAAAGTATATCAATTTAGCAAAGGACAAGGAATCAAAATTCAAATTGATGGGATTCGGTCACCGGGTCTATAAGAATTTTGATCCGCGTGCCCAGATACTAAAAGCTTCTGCCGATAAAGTCCTAAACCGGCTTGGTGTAAACGATCCTTTACTCGATATTGCAAAGAACCTTGAGGAGATAGCTCTAAAAGATCCGTTCTTTATCGAAAGAAAGCTTTACCCCAATGTCGATTTCTACAGCGGAATTATCTATCGTGCTATCGGAATACCAACAAACATGTTTACGGTTATGTTTGCATTAGGTCGCCTGCCCGGATGGATTGCTCATTGGAAAGAAATGAGAGAGACTCCCGGTGCAAGAATTTACAGACCCAGACAAATTTATACCGGCGAAACAAAGCGCTCATATGTTGCTTTAGAGAAAAGATAAGAGATAGATTTTATCCTTTTCGTTGTTAAGCGTGCAATCGAAATATTATAGATTGCACGCTTTTCTATTTTTGAAACTAAATTTAGAATATTATTTTTGTTTGTTAAAAAGATTATTTGATAATGAACAAGAAAGCGGAATTCTATATTTCTAATCTCGGTCTTCTTCCACATCCCGAAGGAGGGTATTATAAGGAAGTTTACCGTTCGGAGGATATAATTCCAAGGGAAAGTCTTCCGGGAAGTTATAGCGGCAGCAGGTCGGTTTCTACCTCAATTTATTTCCTGCTTGAAGGAGAGCAGGTTTCAACGCTTCACAGGATCAAGTCGGATGAGACCTGGCATTTTTACGACGGAAGTGTGGTCAAAATTTATATACTTGCGAATGATGGACAAATATCTGAAATTTTGCTCGGAAAAAATTTAATAGATATGGAATTTTATCAGGTAACGATCAAAAAGAATAGCTGGTTTGGTGCCGAAGTTTTGAATAAAGATTCGTATGTGCTATTAGGTTGCACCGTTGCCCCGGGGTTCGATTATGATGATTTTGAATTAGGGAACCGCGAGCTTCTTTTAAGCCAATATCCCCGTTACGAAAAAATTATTAGGAAGTTGACAAAATCTATCGGCTGATTTATTACTTTATGTGTCTTTATTTATGTCCCTGTGAATTAAAGTATAATCAAGAATAGCTTTTTAATTTTTATTGATACGTGCTGTTAAAGATTATATATTTAACGACTTTTTTTAATGTTTTTCGCCAACAATCATCGGAGGATCGTTATAGTCTGTTTTTACGTTAACTTTTGTTAATAATAATTCCAATAAGGAATCCTTATTAGTTCGAATAAAACAAAATTGATCTGGGAAATTTTCCGTGTCCTAATAGCCGGGGCTATTATTTTTTATGCTTCGATTAATTTCGGTTTTTTTTCTCCAGCAGCCGGTTCCCAAATTACTTCTTCAATTTGGATAGATGTCTTTTATAAATACTATAGACACCTCAACAATACAGAAGGGAACAAAACGGATAATTCCGGCGACCATTTAGTCAAGTCTATCCGTATACCTTTGCCTGCGGCGGTGCCGGTAAATAAAAATACCGGTTACGAAAGTCATTCTGATTTAGCTTCATACGATTCGCTTAGAGCATCTTCTAATAAGTTTAAACCCGATACTTTAAGAACATCGCTTGACACACTCAGGGCTGATTCATTAAAAGCGGCTTTAGATACTGTTAAGGTGGACTCAATGGCTATTGACTCAACCGCCAGGTTAAAATATTTTCATTATAAAAGGACCGACCTTCCTTACGTGCAGCTAAACTTACAAAAGAAAACGGATTTCTTTGCCCATCCGGCTCAAGGCACGGTAAGATCAGTTACAATCGATTCTACAGGAAAGTTTGTAGAGGTACGCGAAGTAAGGGCGGGAGAGGTGCCTAAAATTCTTCTGAGGCTACCTATAGATGAATACCTTAAACTGCAGCTTGCCTTGAATGAGCAGCAGGACTGGGATAATTTAGCCGGATATTATAAAGTAAAAAGCAACAAAAAAGAGCTCGGAGAACTTATCAAGGATATTACCAACCTTGAAATCCCGCTTCCAAGCGTTGGTGTTCTAAGTATTTTCGGTACTCCTAAGATCAGTTTAAGAATAGGCGGTTCTGTTGACATCCACGGTGCATGGCGCAGTACAACTACAGAAGGTGTTACTACTTCACAGCTTGGCAACACACAAAGCGAGCCCGACTTTCAGCAGCAGGTTCAAATAAATGTTGACGGTACCATAGGTGATAAACTTAATATAAATGCCGACTGGAATACTGAACGAACATTTGAATATCAGAATCAGCTCCATATAAAATATACCGGTTACGAAGATGAAATTATTCAAAGTGTCGAGGCTGGAAACGTCTCACTCCAAGGCTCACCTTTAGTTGGAAACAGCGATGCACTTTTCGGTATTAAGGCTAAAATGAAGCTGGGTCCGTTGACGCTTACCGCCTTAGCCAGCCAGAAGAAAGGGGAGACGAAGACGGTTGCTGTAAACAGCGGAGCTACCTCGCAGAATTTTTCGATTCGTGCATATCAGTATGCCACAAATAATTACTTTGTTGATACTACTTATGCAAGCACCGATCCGAATTACAACTTTTTCGAAAATCATTATGGAAATTCCATCCCGATTCTTAATAGTAATAATAGATATTGGGCAATAAAAGATATTCAAGTATGGAAGTCCGTTAATACGATTACTGTCGATCAATCGAAAGAAAGATTTGTAAATGCTTATATGCACCTGAACGGGTTAAAAAAATCTACAAATCCGTCCTTAACGTATTCTGATAGCTTACGACAGACCCTTACCAACCCTATTCCCGGCTTAGAATATTCCGGAAGATTTGTAATGCTTACTAATGGTGTTGATTATACAATACATCCGGAAACGGGCTACATTACATTTAACGCGCAGATTCAGGATCAGGATGCAATTGCTGTTGCCTTTAGAATCGAAGGTCCGAGCCCGTCAAGTGATGATGATATTTTTTACGGGGAGTTTGTTAATGCAGGTAACACAGACTCAACTGTTTCGCAGCAGACTCTTGTTCTAAAATTGGTAAAGCCGGATAATTTAAGACCCGGCGGGGCTTACTCGGATGCCTGGAAACTGATGCTAAAAAATATTTATCCTTTGAATGCATCAAATATCAAGCAGCAAGGCTTCAAGCTTGACATAAAGTACGATCCGCCGGTAGGTGATCCGGTAAATGTGCTTTCTCAAGATAACGGGAAGCAAATCCAATTACTGAATGCATTCGGTCTGGATAAGTATGATAACAGCGGTAATCCAAATCCCGATGGTAATTTTGATTGGAATCCTTCAATTACTATTCTACCGGATGTCGGTGAAGTAATTTTCCCTACGCTTGAACCGTTCGGAAAAAATTTGCCTACTGGTATTCCGGATTCACTGGCTTATCAATCGGTATACGATACCCTGGAAACATTTGCAAACCAGGATAAGCAGCACGATAGATGGGAGATAGATGGAGAATTCTCCGGCGAATCGAAATCTACGTTCGATATAGGCTTTAACGTTGTTGAGAACTCGGTAAAGGTTTTACTGAACGGAAGAGAACTTGTAAATGGTGTAGACTACACAGTCGATTATAATGTAGGTCAGGTGACAATTCTTAACCGCGATGCTTTAGTTCCCGGAGCCGATCTTAAAATTACTTATGAGCAGAACGATCTTTTTTCACTTGCGTCCAAAACGCTGCTGGGAGCCCGCGGGATTTTAAATCTTTCCGATAGGACCAAGCTGGGTTTTACGGTTTTAAACCTCAACCAGCAAACGCTGAACGATAAAGTAAGAATAGGCGAAGAGCCTATGAGCAATACAATCATGGGAGTAGATTTTAATACCAGCGCCGATCTTCCGTTCCTAACGAATGCTCTTGATCATGTAATTTCTACGAAAACGATGTCAAGCATTTCAGTCGCCGCCGAATATGCGAGAATGAATCCCGATCCCAATACTATGAAAAGTACAATTACCGATGATAAGGGACAGAGCATTGCATACATTGACGACTTCGAAGGAGCTAAAAAGATTATTCCGATCGGAGTTTCATACGGCGGCTGGAAAGACTTGAGCCCGCCTGATTCACTTGAGTTTCTTCCGGGGCTTAACCCTGCTGGGAAAATGCCGTATAAAGCCAGAGCCTGGTGGTATTCTGTTACTCCATCCGATGTTAATATTAAGGAGATATGGGGAAACAGGAAATATGCTTCTCAACAGGACCAGCAAGTGCCGGTGATGGATTTTGTTTTTGATCCTGACACGCCGGGTACTTATAATTGGAATCCGGCAAATCTAAAGGCTAACCCTGACTCAAGCTGGGGCGGGATGATGAGAGTATTGTCCGGTGCGGCAAATAATCTAATTGAACAAAATGTTCAGTACATTGAGTTTTGGATACAGGATATGCCGAATATGCCTGCAAATACAAATTTATATATTGATCTTGGAAGAATAAGCGAAGAAGTAATACCAGGCGATGAGTACGAAACTGAGGACTTCAACCACAACGGTGTTGTGGATGCAAACCATGACTACGGATTAGATACAATGTTTGATGCCCAGGAACAGCAGTACTGCCGGGAACATGGATATTCCATGGCTTCAGCGCCAGACCCCAGCGGAGATAATTTTTCATTGCCAACTACTGCTCCTCCCGGAACTGCGTTTGATCCCACTAAAGCCTTTGCATATATGCATGCGGATGGCACTCAAGGTAACGCGGCGAATATCGACCTTGGCAGAATCCCGGATACCGGCGATTTGAACCTGAACGGAAAAATCGATCTTGTAAATAGCTATTATAGATATACGGTTCCGCTTGATACCACTGAAGCAAAGAAGAAAAACCTGATAGCGGGAACAGGTTTTGACGGATGGCATTTATACAGAATCCCGTTGCAAGATTCTTCTTTAGCTATAGGAAATCCTTCGTTATCTAACGTTGAGTATATTAGAGTTTTCTGCCAGGGCGTCAGCCAGATATTGCATGTCCGGTTTGCTGAATTTGATTTAGTTGGAAATCAATGGCAGCAAGCGTTACCGTTCGATTCTGTTATGTCGGTCTCTGTAGTTAACGTTGAAGACAATCCCGGATATACCATGCCTCCGGGTTTGACGAGAGAATTGGATAAAACCCAGACAACAACAACCGTTTATAAGAATGAACAATCTATGGATCTTATTGTAAAAGGACTGCAGCCTGATTCATCGCGCGAAGCAGTAGATTATCTTTACCGTCCTCTTGATGTTTTTAACTATAAGCAGATGAAGATGTTTATTCACGGTGACGAGACAGGTGCAAATATTTCCCACTATGATACTTCAACAGGAGCTTATAATGCGCAGGTATATTTCAGGTTCGGTTCGGATACCACTAACTTTTACGAGTACAGGCAGCCTGTTAAACCGGGATGGAATGATATTACAATCGATTTCAACACGCTGACGGCAATAAAGCAAAGAGCCGATTCGTCTTCGATTAATTCTGTTTTTTCTGTCCCTGTTGCCGGAGAACCCGGGCATTTTTACGGTGTTAGAGGAAGTCCTTCGCTTACATCCATTAAGTTCTTAAGCGTTGGAATCGTAAATGTTTCAGGAAGTAAGTTCAATAATCCCCAGGTTCTAAGCGGAGACGTTTGGGTGGATGAGCTTAGAGTAATAGGCGCTGACAACCATCCGGGCTCAGCGTACACGATTTCTACTTCGATAAAGCTTGCAGACTTGATGAATATAAATTTTAATATGAGTCATACAGATCCTTACTTCCATGGATTATCGGATAGATTCGGATCGAGAATAGACACGAGGAACTGGAGCTTATCTGCTGATCTGGATATTTTAAAACTACTCCCAATACCTATGCCGGGCAGTAATTTAAAGCTAAGCTACTCTCACTCCGAGTCAATCGGCAAGCCGCTTTACATGCCCGGTACAGATATACTTGTAAGCCAGGCTGTAGATGCTGCTGCAAAAGATACTACCGGCAAATCCCTAAGCCCGATACAGATACTCTCAAATTCTGAAACAATTAATACTTCAGACAGCTGGGCAGCATCAAATATTTCTTTAAGGATTCCAACTGATTCTTGGTTGATTAAAGATACATTCAATTCACTTACCTTCGGATTCAATTATAATAAGACTTTCAGCCGGAACCCTACTACTATAGTAAGCAAGACATGGGTGTGGAATGCAAACATGAATTATAACTTGAATTTTAGTCCGAATAATTATTTCTATCTTGCAAAAGTACCGGTAATAGGCAGTCTTGTCAGCCTGCTGTCTGACTACAAAGATTTACAAATTTTTTACTCTCCGCAGAGTTTTGTTTTCAATATGACCGCAAGCAGGAACCGTTCGTTTACGGTAAACCGTCAGATCAATAACTCGGCGGCTCTTCCTATTTACAATCATAATTTTGTTACCACAAGAGGCTTCAACTTTGCCTGGATGTTAACCAGAGGAGGGTTATTCAACATATCGACTTCGTATAATGTAAATGTTAATTCATCGCTGGCATACCTTGAAGCCGATAGTACCGGCGTACCATATTCTGAGAGTAGTGTATGGCGTCAGATATTCCATGGTGCCTTCTTTGGTAGAGATTACCAATATCAGCAGAGTATTGATGTCAAAACTGACCCGAGACTTCCAAGTCTGTGGGGAATTGACAGATATTTCAACCTAAGTGCAAGTTATAGTGTTAACTACCAGTGGAACAATAATTTTAGTCAAAAGGTAAATGGGCTTGATGCAGGACGAGCAGCAGGATTTTCCAGCCATACCTCATTAGGCTTAAGGCTTGCGCTCAAATCGCTGATGGATCCTTTGTTTGCAGAAAAACCCGAACAACGGGAACTGCGGCGTCCTTTTGAGGAAAATAATAACAGGGCAAGAAATTTTAATGAGGCACCCAGGAATCAAAATCCTAATCGCGAGGGTAATGTGCCGCAGAACAGTAATGCTTTGAAGAGCGATACCACGAATGTTCGTGATACTACAGCAGCTAAACCGACTAAAAAGTTTCACATTAGCGACGCCATATTGTTTTTGAAGTCGGTTGCGCATGCTATATTGTTTGATTATGACAACATAAGCATTGACTTTTCAAATGACAATAGTGTTTCAAAGGGAAGCCTGCTGTCTCCCGGCACCGGCTTCGGTAACTTCTGGAATATTTTCTACAGTCAGAATGCGGGACCGTCAAGATTATTTATGCTCGGGTTAAGTTCCGAAGTTGGAAGGCGAACTCCCGGACTCAGCAGTTTGAGCGATGTATATTCTCAAAGGAATAATATTAATATTCAAACGTCGCGTCCGCTCTGGGAAGGCGCAAGAATTGATTTGAATTGGAAAGTCGGCTGGACGCTGAATAAGAATGTTACGCTTACTTCGGATCAATACGGCAACACTACCAACTTATATCAGCCGCAGTCAACCGGTTCTATAAGCAGATCCTTCCTGACGCTTCCTCCCGTGCTTTTATTCAGCGCATTTAACAGCAGCATTAAAAGAGTAAATGAACTGTATAACCCTAATGCGGCTGATCCTGCGGCAAACCTGTCAAATGCTTTTGTCCAGGGATTTGAAACGCTGCCATGGCTGTCACGCTTAAGCTTCCTGAAGAACTTTTCTAATTTAATACCCAGACCGAATTGGACTATTACCTGGGATGGGCTTGAAAAATATTTTCCATTTAAGGCATTCACTGAAAGAGCATCGCTGACTCATGCATATTCTTCAAACTTTACGCAAGGATGGTATATCTCACCGGACGGCAGGCAGGTTGTCC
This sequence comes from Ignavibacteriaceae bacterium, assembly GCA_046704565.1. GTDB lineage: Bacteria > Bacteroidota > Ignavibacteria > Ignavibacteriales > Ignavibacteriaceae > FEN-1297. The sequence goes on from JBJKRP010000335.1 coordinate 30,478, forward strand.
AGTCGGAAAGGATCGACTACGGGTTTACTCCTTTAATTGGTTTAAACTTAACCTTTGCCAAGCTGTGGAATGGAAATTTGAGCGGGAGTCTTAAGTATTCTACTCAAGATGCCTATGATCTCGGTGTAACTACTCAAAACATTACGGAGTCTTTTTCAAAGGATATTGGAATTTCTGCAACCTATTCCAAGAGCGGCTTCGAGCTTCCTCTTTTCGGCATTTCGTTAAAGAATGATATTGAGTTTACCTTCTCGTACACGAGCAGTCAAACATCGTCGATAATTTATAACATGGGAAGTACTTTTAAGGAAGGCGGAACGCCGCAGGATGGTACAAGCAGGGTTATTATTCAGCCGAGAATAAAATATACGATGAGCTCCAAGGTTACTCTGGCAATATTTTATACCCGGACAACCGTTCAGCCTGTAGGTGCGTCAAGAATTCCGCCGACAACAACTAATGAAGCCGGGCTTGATGTTCATATATCGATCCAGTAATGAATCTTAATTCTAATCACAATGGAATTATTACCGGTGATTCTGCCGCCGGAAGAAATTATATTTATTATCTTTGTTTAGAGCATTTAAATAATAGGAGTTAATTGTCCCGGTCGGTTAAACAAGTTTTGGTAAAAGAGCATTGTAAGGACAGGAAGTAAATTTAAAATAAAACTAAAGGAATGAAATTATGAGAGGGAATAAAATACTCTGGATTGATGATGAGATAGCATTGCTTAGGTCGCATATTATTTTCCTTTCTGAAAAAGGATTCGAGGTCGATACGGTAACAAATGGAGAGGATGCCGTCTCGTCTGTTAAAGAAAAAGATTATGATCTGATTTTTCTGGATGAAATGATGCCGGGTATCGGCGGGCTGGAAACGCTGGGGCGTATTAAAGACATAGACCAGAACGTGCCCGTGGTAATGATTACCAAGAGTGAAGAAGAAAGCTTGATGAATGAGGCTATCGGCGTAAAGATTACAGACTATTTAACAAAACCGGTAAACCCGAGCCAGGTTTTTCTTGTTTGTAAAAAAATTCTTGAGGGTAAAAAAATCTCGCAGCAGCATGCCGCTAAAGACTATCTTCAGGATTTTAACGAGATAGCTCAAGCCTTTATGAACGACATGGATTTCGCCGAATGGTTGGAAATCTACTTAAAGCTTGTTAACTGGGATATTGAGCTCGATAATCACCCTGAGATTGATCTGAGGCAGACTTTAAATGATCAGAAAAAAGAAGGCAACAAGGAATTCTCAAAGTTTGTTGAGAGAAACTATAAGAACTGGATTAACTCCATGGGTGACGTTTATACACCGACGCTTACTCCTGAAATTACATCAAAGTACGTGCTGCCGCTTCTTGAGGATGAAAAATCTTCCGTCTTTTATTTTGTAATAGATTGTCTCCGGCTCGATCAATGGCTGATAATGGAAAAGCTGTTGACCGAATATTTCAAGATTGAAAAAGATTACTACTATGCAATACTCCCGACTGCTACGCCTTATGCGCGCAACTCCCTGTTCAGCGGCTTATTTCCTTCTGAGATAGAAAAGCATTATCCCCAGCTCTGGAGCTCGGGCGACGACGATGAGAACAGCATGAACAAGTATGAGAAGGAGCTGCTTCAATTTCTCCTGGACAGAAAAAAAATCAAGCTGAGAAATGAACTAAAATACATAAAGATTATCGATCCAGAGGTAGGAAGAAATTTCGAACAGAATATTTTGTCATATCAGCACACACAACTGACGGCTGTTGTGGTAAACTTTCTCGACATGATTGCTCACGGCAGGTCTGATTCGGATCTTTTAAAAGAAATTGCTCCGGACGAGCCGGCATATAGATCACTGACAAACACCTGGTTTTCCCACTCGTCGCTTTTTGCTACCTTTAAGTCTCTTGCAGGCTTGAAGAATGCAAAAATAGTTATTACAACGGACCACGGCAGCATTCGCTCTTTAAGAGGTGCGAAGGTTTTAGGCGACAGGGAAGCTTCATCTAATTTAAGGTTCAAGTTCGGAAGGAACCTGAAAGTAGACGATAAACATGCCATCTACATTAAAAGCCCGGAGGACTATAAGCTGCCGAAACGCGGAGTGACAATCAATTATATAATTGCCAAAGAGGATTTTTATTTTGTCTATCCGACCGACTACCATAAGTATCTTACCTATTATAAAGATACTTTTCAGCACGGCGGAATTTCAATGGAAGAAATGATTTTACCCGTAATAACAATGGAACCGAAATAAGAGTGGAATTTCCTTTAAGAAAAAAAATCTTAACCGAAGACGATACTGCAAAGCTTGCCGACCTGTTTGCGGAAGCAGTACATACCGGCGAGGTAATAGTCCTAAACGGCAACCTTGGCGCGGGCAAAACTTTTTTTATTAGAAATATGTTAAAGAACTTCGGGATAGAAAACGTAACCAGCCCAACCTTCGCAATTGTAAACGAGTACTGCGGGGATCTCAAGTTCTATCATTTTGATTTTTACAGGATTAAAAATTCTGCGGAGCTCTTCGACATCGGATTTAACGACTACCTGAATGATACTGATGCAACGACATTAATTGAATGGGGAGAGCTGATGCCAGAGGTTTTGCCGTCCAAAAGATTGGAGATAAGAATAAACATAATAGATGACAATATACGGGAGTTTATAATTAGCAGACATGACTGAAGAAAAGCCCATACTATCGATTGAAACCTCAGGCAGCCTTTGCGGGGTCTGTGTATATTTTAATGATGAAAAATATTTTGAGACTTCAGCGCATCTTAGAAACAGCCACGCCGAAAAGCTGTTTGAATTAATAGACTTCGTTATTAAGACTTCCGGTGCAGCCGTAAATGAATTTGAGGCGGTAGCCGTATCTTCGGGACCCGGTTCCTTTACCGGGCTGCGGATAGGGATGTCTGCTGCTAAAGGTATAGCATTTGGTCTGTCGCTGCCGATAATTCCGGTTCCTACTTTTGAGGCTTTGGCTTTTCAAATATCGGATTTTATTCAAACCGGTACCGAGTTCATCATTGCCAACAGAGTAAATATGGATGAGATTTATTTTGCAAGATTCCGCTCGGGACCGGGCTCTGATTTGAGTTTGATAGACAAGACGAATAATTATATATTTGCGGAGAATCTCAAAATTGTAAACCGCAGCGAATACCAGAACATGAAAAAGGATTGCCCGGTATTCGGTAATATTGAAAATGAATTTCTTGATAAATCTAAGACAAACAGAGCCAAAATAGAAGCGCCGTCTGCATTTTATGTTGCCCGCTGGGGCAAGCTGTTTGGTAAAAGTTTATCGACAAAAGATTATGACTATCTTGAACCGAATTATTTAAAAAATTTTATTGTGAAGGAAAGAAAAAAATGATTAAAAAGGTTTTACTATACGTACTATTCTTTTCTTTAGCTGCCGCGGCACAAGCCATTGGTCCGGTAGTAACAATTCCCCAGATCAACTACGATTATACTCATGTCCCGCAGGATTCTTCTTTCGAGCATACATATATGATTTACAACGGCGGGGGCGGAATTCTAAAGCTTGGGGCAGTCAAGTCTTCCTGCAAATGTATAACCGCAACTTTAGACAAAAATTCTCTTACGCCAACCGATTCGGCAAGGCTTGTAGTAAATTATACCAATACGGGTAACTCTTCAAGTATAGATAATTACGTATCAATACAGACGAATGATGAGAACAATCCGAACGTAAGGATTTATATTACCAGGAAGCTTCCTACAAATGCGCCTACATTATCGTCAATGCCGGCTGACTCAATAGGCGGATCGGCATCGGCACCGGTAATTTATTTCCCCGAAACAAAGCATGACTTCGGGATAATCAAACAAGGATATATTGCATCTTACACATTCAAGTTTTATAATAAAGGCAATTCTGTTTTAAAGATTAAGGATGTAGGTACATCATGCGGATGTACTGCAGCGGTTGTTAAGGACGACAGCATAGCGCCCGGCAAAGAAGGTGAAATCCGCGTTCAGTTTGATCCGACAGGAAGAGTCGGTAAGCTTGAAAGGCAGATTACTGTCATGTCGAACGATCCGAAAAATACTTATGCAGAGTTAAGAATTTACGCCGAAGTGAAAGTACAATAAGTAGAAAGAAGAATTTTTGAATGGCATGGTTTAAAAGATCTAAAGAAAATATTTCTCCTGACTCACAGAAAAAAGATTTACCGGACGGGTTGTGGGAAAAGTGTCCGGGCTGCGGCGAGATAATCCACAAGAAACAGCTTGAAGCCAACTTATGGACTTGTTTAAAATGCGGGTACCATTTCAGGATAGGCAGCCAGGAATATGTTGATGTATTGCTGGATAAAGGCAGCTTCAAAGAAATGGATAAAAAAATGCGGTCGGCTGATCCTTTAAAATTTGAAGACACGAAGAAATATTCAAGCAGGATACAGGAAACAATTAAAAAACTCGGCATGAACGATGCCGTAAGAACGGGCACCGGGAAGTTGAACGGAATGGACGTTGCATTCGGATGCATGGACTTTAAGTTTATAGGCGGAAGTATGGGCTCGGTTGTCGGCGAAAAAATTTCCAGGCTTATAGATAGGGCTTTTAAAAATAAAATACCGCTTATAATTATTTCGGCAAGCGGCGGCGCAAGAATGATGGAGGGAGCTTTCTCCCTTATGCAGATGGCAAAGACAAGCTCGAGGCTTGCAAGATTGGCAGAGGCAAAAGTTCCTTATATTTCGGTTATGACTGATCCGACTACCGGCGGGACTACTGCAAGTTACGCGATGCTTGGCGATGTTCATATTGCTGAACCGCAGGCGCTTATCGGCTTTGCCGGTCCGAGAGTAATTAAGCAGACAATAGGTAAAGACTTGCCGAAGGGATTTCAAAAATCCGAGTTCCTTATGGAGCAGGGCTTTGTCGATATCATTTCGTCCAGGAAAGATTTGAAGAATAATATCTTTAATGTACTGACCTTAATGAGTTGAGGAACTCATCAAAACAATTTCTACAATTAAAGCTATGCAGCGGCTTTCAGCTAATATGAAGGCGGAGGCGAAGTCTATTGGCTTTGTTCCCACCATGGGATTTTTGCATGAAGGACATCTATCATTAGTAAAAAAATCAAAACAAAAATCCGACGTAACTGTGGTCTCGATTTTTGTGAACCCAACACAGTTTGCACCGAATGAGGATTTGTCTAATTATCCAAAAGATATAAAACGCGACAGGAAGATATTGACTGAAGCCGGAGTTGATTACCTTTTCTTGCCTGATGCGGCTGAAATTTATCAACCCGGTTTCCAAACTCACGTAGAAGTTAAAAAGATAACAAAAACTCTCGAAGGTGAATTCAGACCTACCCATTTCCGCGGCGTAACCACAATTGTTTCGATATTATTTAACGCTGTTATGCCGGAGTATGCATTCTTCGGTCAGAAAGATGCACAGCAGGCGGCGGTAATTAAACAGATGTCGACGGATCTTAAATTGAATCCGAAAATTTATGTTTGTCCGATAGTCCGTGAGAAAGACGGCTTAGCTATGAGTTCCCGGAACGTTTATCTTTCTCCAAAGGAAAGAAAAGATGCTCTGGTAATAAACAGATCGCTCCGGCTTGCCGAACATTTAATTAAGCAGGGCGGGAGAAATGCCGACACAATAATTTCAAGGATGAAAGAAATTATTTCTTCGGCCGATAGTTCCCGGCTTGACTACATTGCAATAGTTGATTCAAAAACTTTTCAGCCCGCTAAAAAAATTACTTCAGGAAGCTATTATATTTTAATTGCTTGTAAGATTGGAACAACGCGGCTAATCGATAACTCTCTTGTAAGAATACATTAAAATCTTCTTGCTATTAATCTGAAGATTCCTGAAATTTCTATCAGGATTTTTTCAGGGTTGCAGTGCGCAACAATTTTTTAAAATGTGGAGTTAGCAATGAAGGCTTTTTGCAAAATCTTTTCGATCATTCTTTCACTAAATCTTGTCAATAATTTTTCATTCAGCCAGGTTGCTTCTGTAAAGTTTGAAGTATCTGTTCCGCAGGAAGGCTTAAGGAAAGATGCTTCAATTTTTCTTGCCGGCTCATTTAACTGCTGGAATCCGCATGACTCATCGTATATAATGAAAAAGACTGCGGATAATTTTTACTCGCTCGAAGTCCCGGTTTTTGAAGGTAAGAAGTATGAATACAAGTACACGCAAGGAGATTGGGGCTCGGTTGAGACAGCAGAGGACGGAAGTGAAATTAAAAATAGAGAAGTTTTTTCTTATAAGGATCTCGTCGTATCGGATACCGTTCTGAAATGGAAATCCCCGCAGCCGGTGCAGAAAGAAGATACTAATTTAAAACTGAATCCCAAGCAATTAAAAGAATTTTCAAAATTAAAAGCTGGGATAGGGAAAAGCCTGGAAGGAAGAATCCAGAATCTCAGCGGTATGGTTAAAAAGGCTGTTGTAAACATGCTCTCCGAAAAACCAAATATAAGGCTAAGAAGAAAATATCATAAAGAAATGGTTTCGGAAATAAATCGTGCTCTTGATGCTGCGGCTGATGTTCTATGGAAAGCCGTTTCAATTCTTACACCTGAACAGAAAAAGGCAATGCTGATAAAGCTAAGCGATCCGAATAATAAGGCAGATATTTTTAGCATGATAACTAAGATTATGAGCCAACCCTAAGGATATGAACTCTATTGGAGACTTTATGTCGTAAGGAGATAGAATTCCCGGTTATCAGATTGCAGAATTATTTTTTGAATATATTGCTTTGATACCAAGTAACACCAATCCTTTTTCATACTGAAACTTAAATGGAAAACGAGAGATCAATTTTTCTGCATTTCCTCCGGTTACAAAAATTTTTATTTCGCCGGCGTTCATCTCGGAATTAAGATAGCCTATGGTCCGCTCAATTAATCCAATGCTTGAATTTATTACACCGCTCGCAATTGAAGAAACTGTGTCTTTGCCGATTAGATTTTTATAACTATCCGTTTCTGCTTCAGGTAATTGTGCAGTTCTGGATTTCAATGAGTTGAACATCAGGGAAATTCCCGGCGCAATTATTCCGCCGGTAAATTCTCCGGGGTACCGTATAATATTTATAGTGGTTGCAGTGCCGAGGTCAACGGATAGAATAAACGTCCCTTCGTTATAATTTTTAAATTCTTCCGAGCTTCCGTAAATTGCAAAGGCTCCTTCCGCAGAACAAATTCTGTCTATCCCGAGTGTCTCGTACGAATCATAGCTTACCTTCAAATTAAATTTTGAATCTTTATCTATAATGAATGGTGAAACTCCGAAGTTGGCGGTTAATATTCTGGAAACCTTTTCAGTTAAAGAAGGAACGACGGACGCAATTGCAGCCTGTTCTATTTCCTTTAATTTGATATAGCTCTTAATCTCGCTTAGTTTATTGAAGTATTTAAATTCAATTAAGGCATCGTCATGGAAGAGACCCGCTTTAATATTAGTGTTTCCGATGTCGAAAGCTAAAAACATTAAGCAACACTCACATCGCCGAAATGTATTTTCTCAATTTTACCTCTCACATTCAGCAGCAAAAAGCCGTCCCTGTCGAGGTCATCAAAAATCCCATATCTGTTTTTTTCGCCGCCTTCTATTAATATTTTTTCGCCGATTAGCTTGCATCGTGCCTTCCAGTCTTTTAAGATTTCGTCGGGGTTGTCTTTAATTTTTGCAAGCAATTCTTCGAATGTATTTAAGAATTCGGCGAGAAGCTTTTCACGGTCGATATTTTCATTAATCTCCAGCTTCAGAGAAGTCGGGGCAATTGCGTAGGCTCCCTGAAACATTGCCTGGTTTACATTTATACCGATCCCGATAACCAGCCTGTCGATTTTACTTCCTTTTGATGTAGATTCTAAAAGGATACCTGCCAGCTTTTTCCCGTTGATTAAAACGTCGTTGGGCCACTTAAGCTCAGTCTTCAACTGGAAAAGATTTTCAACTGCGACTGCCACTGATAAGGAAGTTGCAAAGTTGATTAGGTTAAATTTCTTTGCGTAGATTTTCTTGCTCGTAAGCAAAATAGAAAAGGTAAGATTTTGACCCTTTGCGCTGTACCAGACTCTATCCTTTCTGCCGCGACCTTTTGTTTGTTTTTCTGCAAGGACTATAGTCCCATCAGCGTTAAATTTATTTTCTTTATTTAAAAGGAACGAATTGGTGGAATCGATCTCGTCTGCATAAATAAAATTTCTTCCAATGAACTCGGTATTAAGTTTTATATCGAAACTTTCCAGATTGAACAATTATAACCTCAAGAATTACACGGGTAAAAATAAATAAAAAATCGTAAATCTGTCAGAGTTGCCGCCAGATAATTAGGCTTTTTGACATTCCGGCAGAATGAATGACAAATAATTAGTCTGTCTTATTATTACTTCATATGCCGTAACCTAATTAAGTAAAAAGAGATAGCTGGTAAAGTAAGCCGTGGCATGATGATTGCATTTCTAATGGAAAATTTTTACAAGGAGAATAAAATGACTTACGTGAAATTTGGTCCGGTCGGCGACTTTGATGCCGTCAATAATATTAACAACAAGATTCACCGCTTCTTTGGTGAATTTCCTAACTTAGGCTTTGAGGTTAATTATCCTTTTAAGCCTAAAGCGGATTTTTATGGAGATGATCAGAGCTTTTTGGTTGAGCTTGAAGTTCCGGGAATGAAGAAAGAAGAGATTAAGATTTCTTTCAAGGATAACCAGTTGATAATTAACGGCGACAAAAAAGATTATTCGAAAGGAAAGAAAACGGGCGAGATTTTAAAATCGGAAAGGAACTTTGGAAATTTCTCAAGAAGCTTCCAGTTTCCGGAGGAGATAAACCCGGAGAATATTGAAGCAACTTTTGAAGACGGAGTTCTGAAAGTTACAATTGCCAAAGCAGTTAAGAAGTCTGCAGGCGAAAAAGAAATCAAAATAAAGTAACTTAAACTAAACAGTGAAAAAATAAATAAAACATGAAGGAGTGATTTATAATGGGAAAAATAATAGGAATAGATTTAGGTACAACTAACTCTTGTGTTGCCGTAATGGAGGGGAACGATCCTGTAGTTATACCTAATTCTGAAGGCGGAAGGACCACGCCGTCGGTGGTTGCCTTTACAAAAACCGGTGAAAGGTTAGTTGGGCAGCCGGCAAAAAGACAGGCAATAACTAACCCGAAAAATACCGTCTTTTCTATCAAAAGGTTTATGGGCAGAGTTATCAATGAAGTTCAGGATGAAAAGACAAAGGTTCCGTATGAGGTAGTTGGCGGCGATAATGATTCAGCACGCGTTAAGATCGACGATAGACTTTACTCTCCGCCTGAAATAAGTGCGATGATTCTTCAGAAGATGAAGAAGACTGCCGAAGAATATTTGGGGCAGGAAGTAACCGAAGCTGTTATAACTGTTCCGGCATATTTCAATGATTCTCAGAGACAGGCTACAAAAGATGCCGGCGAGATTGCAGGATTAAAAGTCAGAAGAATAATTAATGAGCCGACAGCCGCTGCACTTGCTTACGGGCTTGATAAAAAAACAAGAGACCATATTGTTGCGGTTTATGATTTAGGCGGCGGTACTTTCGATATTTCCGTACTCCAGCTTGGAGAAGGAGTCTTCGAAGTAAAATCTACGAACGGCGATACACACCTTGGCGGCGATGATTTTGATCAGCGCGTTATCGATTACCTTGCCGATGAATTTAAGAAGCAGGAAGGTATCGACTTGAGGAAGGACCCGATGGCGCTTCAAAGACTGAAGGAAGCTGCCGAGAAAGCTAAGATTGAGCTTTCATCGTCAGCCAGCACCGATGTTAATCTGCCGTTTATAACTGCAACGCAGGAAGGTCCGAAGCACCTTAATATAAATCTTTCAAGAGCTAAGTTTGAGCAGTTGATTGATGACCTGGTTCAGAAGACGCGGATACCATGCGAGCAGGCTATAAAAGATGCCGGCGTTAGTGCGGGCGAAATAGGAGAAGTAATTCTTGTCGGAGGTTCAACAAGAATCCCCATGGTGCAGGATCTGGTAAAGAAAATTTTCGGGAAAGAGCCGCATAAAGGAGTTAACCCGGATGAAGTAGTTGCCGTTGGCGCTGCAATTCAGGGCGGCGTACTTACCGGTGATGTTAAAGATGTTCTTCTTCTTGATGTTACTCCTTTGTCGCTCGGTATAGAGACTCTTGGCGGAGTTATGACAAAATTAATTGAAGCCAACACCACAATTCCGACGCGAAAGAGCGAAATATTTTCAACTGCATCGGACAGCCAGCCTTCAGTTGAAATTCATGTGCTGCAAGGAGAGCGACCTATGGCTGCAGATAACAGGACGTTAGGAAGATTTCATCTGGACGGCATTCCGCCGGCACCCAGAGGTATTCCGCAAATCGAGGTTACCTTCGATATTGATGCAAACGGTATTCTTCATGTTGCTGCAAAAGATAAAGCAACAAGCAAAGAACAAAGCATCAGGATAACTTCTTCCAGTGGATTATCCAAAGACGAAATAGAAAAGATGAAGAGCAGCGCTAAGGAACATGCAGCAGAGGATAAAAAGAAAAAGGAATCCGTTGAGGTAAGGAACCAGGCTGATTCGCTTGTCTTCCAGACCAAGAAACAGATCGAAGAGCTGAAAGACAAAATTCCTGCCGATGCCAAGACAAAGCTTGAAGCCGAAATAAAAAAGGTAGAAGATGCTTTGGCAACGAATAATTCGGACCAGATAAAATCTGCAACAGAATCGTTAAGCAAGGTATGGAACGAACTGGCTTCACAGCTTTATTCCCAGCCCGGTGCGGGACAGGATGCCCAACAGCAGCAGCAAGCTGCCTCAGGCGCAGGTGAAGCGGGAAACAAAGACAAAGGTGATGATAAAAATGTTCAGGATGCGTCTTACGAAGTAGTTGATGATGATAAAAAATAAATAAAGCGAGAGCCTTGCCGTAAAGGCAGGGCTCTTTTTTAAACCGGCTATTCCAAAGAAGATTCAAATTCAAAATATAAAGTAAAACAAATGCAAGGAGGAACCATGGACAATAATGTAATAAATGAAGCAAACGATGTATTGGAAGCACAAAAATCGTGGGAAACCGCTCTTGAAAACGAAAGAAGCGTTTATCCACTGGTTGATGTCTACGAAACAGAGGACGGGTATGTTCTTTCGGCAGGCATGCCGGGGGTAGCCAAAGAGAATGTGCATCTGAAGCTGGAAGACGGCTTGCTGACAATTTTTGGGAAAGTCAACTTCGGTGAGATTGTAAAGATGAAATACATTTTCAGCGAAAGCTACTTTGCCAATTATTTAAGGAGCTTTAAACTTTCCGATTCGATTGACGGGTCGAAAATAGAAGCTCGTTATGAAAACGGTCAGCTTGTAGTTTCACTGCCAAAGAAAGACTCGGTAAAGCCAAGAAACATTAACATCAATTAAAATAGATTCACTTATCATAACTTCATGTAAGCCCGTCAAATTCGTCTGCTTATAGGCAGCGGGCGGGCTTTTTTTACCTTCCGTTAAACCGCGTTTTAAAATCTTATGTCAATAAAAGGTTAAAACCGGTACTCTGAATTAATTTATAATAATTACTTCCGTTTTAATTATTTTTACCGGCGTAAAAAATACTTTTGAATAGATTGCGGAATGACACAAAGCTCGAAGAAGAATAGGATCGTATTTATAGATTTGATGCGTGCGTTTGCTGTTCTTCAGATGGTCCAGGGGCACACGATTGATGTCCTTTTGTCTAATGATTACCGGAATATGGATTTTCCGATTTTCCACTTCTGGTTTTTTATGAGGGGAATGACGGCACCGATTTTTCTTTTTACCGCAGGCACCGTGTTTACTTACCTTTTACGGCTTGTTAACGAGCCGTTTGAGACTAACCCCAGAGTTAAGAAAGGAATTAAAAGATTTTTACTGCTTGTGTTTTTAGGATATTTATTGCGATATCCAACTCCAACTATAATCGATTTCTCCAGTGTAACCGCGGAGGAATGGAAAACTTTTTATGCAGTGGACGTTCTTCATTTAATAGGTTTTGGAATTCTTTTCCTTATGGCTTCGGCGTACATTGCAGAAAAATTTAAGCTGAATGATTTTTCAGTCTTTGCAGTTTCAGCCCTTATCTTCTTCGGGTTGTATCAGCCTTTTTCGGCGATAGACTGGCAGAAGATTGTACCGGGATTTATTGCGGGATATTTTTATACCGGGAGCGGATCAAACTTCCCCCTGTTCCCATGGGCCGGATATGTAATTGCTGGAGGAGTGCTCGGCAGCTATCTTGCAAAGCATCCTGCAGTATTTAAGAACATAAAGTTTAGTTATTGGCTTGCCGCTGCAGGCTCAGCCTTTGTCCTTTTATCTCTTGCCGGTAACGAAGTTGAACTTGCAGTTTTCGGCAAATCAAATTTCTGGACAACAAGTCCTAATTTGATTTTCTTCAGATTAGGGATTGTTTTAATTCTAAATGCGATGGTCTCCGTTATTGCTTTAAAGATCCAGAATATACCGCGAATATTTATCCTGCTTGGAAGAAATACCTTACTTATTTATGTTGTCCATCTTACTATACTTTACGGAAGCGCATGGAACCCGGGATTGATTTCCATGCTGGATAAAAGCCTTAGTGTATTCCCAACAATCAGCATGGCGCTGGCTATGATAACAACCATGACTCTCATGGTAATAGTTATTAATAAGTTCAAAGTAAAATTTAAACAGATAGTTACTTGATAAAATGCCTGCCGAAAGCAGCTTCATTACTTTTTATTAATTAGATTGCTTAAGTTTGGAGCAATTCTTAGAATTCAATTAGATATAATGAGAAAATCTGTTTCCACAAATCCCGAAGCTTCTGAAGAAGAAAAACAGTTTGAGCAGTCTCTTCGACCGCTTAGAATCTTAGACTTTCTTGGTCAGTCGAGAATTACCGAAAACTTAAATGTATTTATATCGGCGGCATTAAAGCGTGGAGAAGCCCTTGACCACGTTTTGCTTACGGGTCCTCCCGGATTAGGTAAAACTACTCTGGCATATATTATAGCACACGAGATGGGAGTTAAACTTAAAATAACATCGGGACCTGTACTTGAGAAACCCGGCGACCTCGCAGGGCTATTAACTACGCTCGAAGAGAAATCAGTTCTGTTCATTGATGAAATACATCGCTTGAGTCCTGTCGTTGAAGAATATCTGTATTCGGCGATGGAAGACTATAAGCTTGACATCATGATTGACAGCGGTCCTAACGCACGGTCTGTCCAGATCAGTTTGCCGAAATATACTTTAATCGGCGCAACAACGCGGGCGGGTATGCTTACCTCGCCGTTGCGGGACAGATTCGGTATTAAGTTCAGGCTGGATTATTATGATGCTGAAGTCCTTCACAAAATTGTCATGCGCTCGGCTAAAATTCTGAATTTAAAAATTAATACGGATGCGGCACTGGAGATTGCCAAAAGGTCAAGAGGTACACCAAGAATTTCCAACAGGCTTTTAAGACGTACCAGAGACTTTGCCGATTACGAAGATAAGAAGTCGATTGATATTGAAGTTTCAAAGAAGGCTTTGTCTGCTCTTGAAGTTGATGAATTCGGACTCGACGAAATGGACAAAGAGATTATTCTCGCAATTATAGAGAAGTACAAAGGCGGTCCAGTTGGTTTGGGCACTCTTGCAGTTGCCGTTAACGAAGACCCGGGTACAATAGAAGAGGTGTACGAGCCTTTTCTAATACAGCAAGGATTTATTCACCGTACGCCGCGCGGCAGGGAAGCGACCGACTTAGCCTACAAGCGTTTCGGTAAAAAGAGATTTGAAACAGGTAATGATTCTTCTCTCTTCGGCTGAACTACCGCCGGTTAAGCAATATTGTAATTCACCTGCCTTAAATTACCGAATGACCGCATTAAGCTTTCGTGCATGTTTTGAGACTCAAAATACTGCTTTGCAACAAGCGGTACAACCTCCCAGAGGATTTCTTCTTTAATAGCATTTGAATAGCGGTTTAACATCATAACGTCTTTGTTTACGCATTCAAGCAAAATCTTATCATCATCATTATCGGCTGCAATATCTTTTAAAATACTATCTCCATCAAATACTTTCTTAATCCCGTTCGAATCTCCGCCCAATCTTTTTATCTCCATCTCAAGCTTATTTATGCATCCTTCCTTTTTCTTTGAGTAACTCCTTAATGTCTGAATCAAATTTGGATCGGTTATTTTATCCGATGCTTTGTTAAACAGCGACTGTTCTTCCATGCAGTTCTGAATTAGGTCTTTCAAAACTGCTATCGTGAATTCTCTGGTCTTATCCATAATTTCTATCCTTCCTAATTTAGCCGATTAATAAAAATAAACTCTCTTTTACGGAATCACGATTTATTAATTTTAATACTTCCGAAATTGTATCAGTATTATTCCTTTATTGTCTCAACCTCTCTAATATGTAATTCAGAATACCAATAATTTAGCTTTTTGGAAAAAAAGAGGAAATGATAATTAGCACACTTCGGAAAGAACTTTTTAAGGAGGCATTTTTTTGACCGGTTTATGCTAATATTCCATCGATTGCCGGTCCAAAAATTTTAAGATTTAATATTAAGTTAACATCAAATGCGAAATCATTGACGGATTTATTTTCAGAAAGAAACCGGGTATTATTTTACTACCGTGGCAGTGGCAAGCTATGTTGCGGTCGTCGAAGCCTTCGGTTCGGGCTGCATATTGCCAAAAGCATGCTGGACAGCCTTGGCGTTAAGCCGAGCGAAAATGTTTTTACGATGTTGTAACGTTGGTTTACGAGATACAAGCCGATGCCGGTGCTACTTCTTGACTAGCGAAAAAGATACTGCCTGGATTAAAGTAAAATACCGGTGTACTAACAGCCGGATAATTGCTGCCAGTACACCGGCATGAATTAATGCAGCTTTTCGGTATGATTTATAATTGTGCCTGCGTCTATTTCCTTCAAAGCTTCCTCAATATTATTTAATGAAGCGATGATTACCTGCTTGCCAAGAGCAGTAAGAGTATTGAAAATAGGAAACCCCATTCCGCCCGAAACTACATAATCACAGTCCGAAATAATTTCCGACATCTTATTATGCCGCTCCTGGTGCTCATGGTTCATTTCATGATGATGTCCTTCCTGACCGTGTTCATGATTATGGCTATGATGGGCGCCGGTATTAGCTCTTCTTTCCCTGGAAATTATTTTCCCGTCGCTGACTTCAATTACTTCGAAGAATTCGGCTCGACCAAAATGTTTGCTTATCTTAATGCCGTCATTTGTTGCGAATGCAGCCTTGTATTGTTTCTGATTCATATTTATCCCTTTCTACAATGTCTCTTCAAGATGAAGATTCTTTTTAAGATTATTAACGAACTCTGCTGCATTTAAGGCGGCAACAGTACCGTCTGCTACAGCAGTAGTTACCTGCCTGTATCTTTTAGCTATGTTATCACCGGCAGCAAATACGCCCGGCAGGCTGGTATTCATATTCTTATCGACTAATATTTCTTTATTCTCATTAAGCTCGATTACTCCCTCAAACCTTTCGGAATTCGGAACATAGCCGATAAAAATAAAGACACCGTCAATGTCCATTTCAAAAATACTAAAATCTTTTTGATTTTGGATTTTGATTTTCTTAAGCTTCTCATCACCGGAGAATTCAATTATCTTCGATTCCATTATAAAGCTTATCTTCGGATTCTTCCTGGCTTCCGAAACATAGTGTTCAAATGCCTGGAAGTTATCAAACTGATGTACGATTGTTACTTTCGAGGCATACTTTGTTAAAGATACTGCTTCTTCAAGAGCGGAGTTGCCTCCGCCAAGTACAACAATTTCTTTACCCTGGAAGAAATCGCCGTCGCAGGTTGCACAGTAAGAAACTCCCTTTCCCTTGAAGTCATCTTCTCCGGCTGCTCCTGCAGATCTTGGTCTGCCGCCTGTTGCAATTATTACAGCATCCGCAGTGTATTCATCCTTGTTGTTTACGACTACTCTTTTGATTTCGCTCCTTAGATCGAAAGAAGTTATTTTAATATTAGTCTTTATTATGCATCCGAAATTCTGTGCCTGTCTTTTCATGTTGGATGCAAGCTCATAGCCGCTTATACTTTCTATGCCGGGATAGTTAGCGATCTGATGAGTCAGAACCATTTGTCCGCCGACTGTCCCTTCATTCAAGATTAAAGTACTAACTTTAGCGCGCGATAG
>JBJKRP010000336.1:0-16401 GCA_046704565.1 Ignavibacteriaceae bacterium
GGGTAGATTGGCAAAACTGCAGCCAGCTTTATCTGGTAGAAACATATAGATTGAATGACAAATAATACCGGAAAATTTGATGACTCTTTATTCAAAAAATATCTTGAAATCATAAAAGAACCTGCCGGACAGCCCGATAAAGAAATGCTCAAAGCACTTATTGCCGGTCATTTGGCTTATATACCTTTCGAGAATATTTCAAAATTATATTACAACAAAAAGCACGGCAATAATTCAATCCCGGCTTTTGAAAAGTACATTCAGGATATAAGCGAATATCAATTCGGCGGAACATGCTACGCAAATAATTATTACTTCTCAAGGCTTCTGGATTATCTTGGATATAATGTTAAACTCTGCGGCGCCGACAAGACCAAGCCCGACGTGCATGTAGTCAGCATAGTTACTATCGATAATCTGGAGTATATTGTTGACGCGGGTTATGCAGCGCCTTTCTTTGAGCCTATGCCGAGGTATTTAACAACCGACTACGAGATTAATTTCGGCGAGGATAAATATGTACTTCTTCCGAAAGATGCCAACGGATATTCACAATTGCAGCATTACAAAAACGGCAGCCTGGTACACGGGTATGCAGTTAACCCGAAGGCAAGAGACATATCCGAATTCGAGCCCGTTATCAAGGCTTCGTACAGCGAGAAATCGTCATTCATGAATTCAATTATGCTCGTCAAGTACGGGAAGAATTGTTCAAATGTAATCCGTAATTTTTCTTCAATTGAATTTCAAAATAATTCTTATAAGAAGAAAAAACTTCAGGATAAAGATGCACTTGCTGGAGAGATTGAAAATATTTTCGGGATACCGGAGAAGGTATCCAGGGAAGTATTGGAATATCTTTCAATATACTTTGATTCCTGGAAGTGATTAAAAGGAAATTCCTACCAAAAGTTTATTTGTGTCCAATATTTTGCTGTCAATCTTATACAAATATCTAACATCCAAATTTATTTTTGATGAAAGAGGATATAAGATGCCGGCTCCCAACGAAACGCCGTATGAATGATCCGGCAGATTTGAAAAATATACCTGTTTATATTCTTTGGGCATGTCGTTGTAGCTGGTATATGAATATGTGTCTCCCGGAGTCCTGTCGTACTTAGCACTTAGGAAGTTGTAATCGGCAGAGATCATCAAGTAAGGCGACAAACTGCTATTCTTAAATATATATCTTGCCCCTAATGATACGGGAAAAATATCATATTCATTTTGCGTAATCGTAAAAGACTCCGCATTATAATAAGAAATACCGTCTATTACTCCGGATTGATTAGTCTTAATAGGAATAGACTCCGGCTGGAATGTTTTAGAGTACCCTGCCGAAAGGTTAAGCGTCAGACCGGAGATAATATTAGTATTGAATTCGGCAAGTATGCTTCCGCCTCTATCGGAAAAAGCCCCGAAGTTAACTCCCGTAAGCACTCCGAACTGAAGAGTTGAGAATGCGGGCTTATTCTCTCCTTCTTGTGCAAAGGAAATGCTTATAAGAAGAATAGAAAGGATTGCTATTAGCTTTTTCATTTTTGACTCCATGAATTTAAAGTTTTTTAAGAAAAAAGTGTATCTACACACCATTAATCTCAATAGGTTGAGCTTAAGGCTTAAATACTGCACCTTTGAGCATAATTGCCGGAGTTCCAGGCTTAATTCACTTTACCTTTTACATCCGGCAATTTACCCCCCAGCTATAAATCAACTCCGTTCCTGACACCTAAACCGGAGCTTTTTGCATAAATTATTTCAGCTTTCAGGACAATTTATTTCTTCTCACGTCTGATATCATTTTTGTTCAGAGCAAAATTGTATTATTTCTCTAGCTTTTTTAATAGAGCTGTAACTGAAAACAATCTATCTCTCTTTGTGCAATTTTGTGTTTCCTTTCTGAGAATTAGCGACCTCCCTTTTGTTTCGCAAAGTACCACAAAGCTTTGCACAAAGTTTTATTGCGGATTTGCCGGCGGATTATTATCTATTTCTCCTCCGAAATTTCCCTGTCCCTTAAAGCGCTCGCCGAGATCTTCGGCTATTTCTTTAGCGCCGGGAATATTCATTTTGGAAGCAAGCTTTATAGATTCATAAAAAAGTAAAGATGCAGAATATGCCTCGCTTCCGCTTTCCATCATCGTATCGCTTATCAGGCTAACGATTGGATAAAGAGCATTATAAAATTCGGAAAGGATGGTTACGGCGCTAAAGTCAACCCTTAATTCCGGTACGTTTAAAAATGACGGTACGAACTGAGGATTCTTCTCGGCGTAGTCCAGCGATTTACCTACAAATGGAACATTCTTATCTCCCATTTTAGGTATGGCAGAACGCTGCTCGTCGGTTAACGAAATTAGTTTTGGCTTTAGAATGCTGTTAATGTTGGTAGCGGAAGTTCTAATTGTAGTAAGCTCTTCCTCGGTTAGCTGCAGGGATATAAGATTTTTAACCATGATTACTCCTTAATTAATATTTACGAACAATTACTATTTCAGTTAGAAATGAAATAACTATATCGAAAGGATAATTACGAAGTCAAGCAGTATAGAACTAATTGCCCCACTTACAAAATCAAAAAATATAAACTCACCTAAGCTTGCAATTAGTTCTTACGCATGATAAACGAATTATTGCAGCAAGTAGTTTTTATGTGAACGTACATTATATATCCCTTTGTAATTTACGGGAATACAATATAAGTATATAGATTGTTTACGGCAAGGTATAAATTTATGATACGTATAAGTACGTATATCTATTTTCAAGCGGCAAAGAGTGATACCATTTTATCAAGCTGCTCACGCTTGATAGGATTACTTGTTTTATAAAGGAAATCAGGCGCCACATCATACCCGTTTTCCCATTCTAAAGTACCGTTGGAAACTGAATATTTATTTCTGAAATAATCTTCTGTTTTAAGTTCAGAAAAAGCGCCCATGTCATCGGTAAGTATATCCGAGAAGTCGGCTACTCTTAATTCACCATTCTCATATTGAACAAGCAATTTATATTTCCCAATGTAGACTGCACTTTTTACGTTTAATATTTTTTTGCTCATAATTTACTCCATGGTCTAATTAAATTTGGAAGCTGTTTGGATTTAATCAATGACCAATTTACTTCAAGTTCTGTCTTATGTAATGATATCCATTCTTTAAGAATTTTTAGTTTATTAGATGGTAAATTTCCGCCTAATAAATCGCCATTGAAATCAATTATAGAAGTGTCTCCTGAATATAATACATGAATATGCGGCGGATTATGTTCGCCTCTAATCCTCATAAAAATCAACATTCCTTCAAATTCACTTAACTTAGGCATATTTCCTATCTATAATTTAATCAATGTTTTTAATAAAATAAATACAAGTTTTGTAAATTAAAGAAAGCAGAACAGAAGATATGCTTACATTATGCTCAAGTATAAATAATAAACTGCAACATTTAAGATTGTTAGAGGGATGCCGATTCGTGCAAATTCCCAAAATGTAATTGTCTCTCCCTTTCTTTTTTCCGCATTCTGAATAATAATTATGTTGCTTGCAGCCCCTAGGATAAAGAGATTACCGGCAATGGTGCTTCCCGCTGCTAATGCAATCATTCCGGTTTTTGTAACACCGTAATGAATTAGCAGCGGAAGATATAACGCAACAAGCGGGACATTCGATATAAGCTGACTTAATAGAACGCTGACAATAATTATTAAAATTATAGAATTTAAATTGATATGCGAACTATTCATTAAAGATTGGAAGAAACCGGTATTCCACACACTCTGCATAAGCACAAACATTGCGGCAAAAAAAATGAGCGTATGCCAATCTATCATTCTTATTATTTCAATTCTTCTTTTGCTTAAAAGAAGAATAGGCGAGGCTGATAGCAGTGCGATATAAGTAAGCTTTAGTGCGTCTTCTCTTCCAAGATAAACCAGAGTAACTTTAACTATTATAAGTAAGAATAATATCAGCAAAGATACCCGTGATAATTTTGTCAGCCGTAAATCTTTCAGCGGCTCGGAAGAATGGTTCAGCTCTTCATTATGAAAGTTGTCTCTATAAAAAAGTTTCAATATTATAAACACGAAAATTAGATTTATCAAAGTAGGCACGGCGAGGTATTTGAAAAACGTAACAAACGGATTGCCGACATTACCGTGAACCGCTATAAGAAGGTTTTGCGGGTTGCCAATCGGGCTCAAAACACTTCCTGTTGTTATTGCAAACGCCAAAGCAAGCAAAAGAATCTTTGGAGAGGCATTATGCTTTTCTGCAAGCCATAGTACTACGGGAGTTCCGATTATTGCAAGTGTATCGTTCATTAAAAATGCAGAGAGGATACCGGCTCCGAAAAGTATGAATAATATCAGCGAGTCGAGAGTCTTTGCCTTCCTAAAAAATAGATAAGCTAAATGAGAAAGATAGCCGCTTTCCTCCAAAGCCTGACCGACTATAAACATTCCGAATAAGAACAGAATTACATCAATGTTGATCGCCTGCAAAGCGTCCGGGATAGAAATTTGACCTGTAAATAAAACTACCGCTGCACCCCCGAGCATTATCTGCCAGATGTCCGGCTTGAATTTACCGATCTGTCTTACAGCAATCAGAACAAATACAATAGCAAGAGATATAATTGAAATCATTCTACATTAAACGGATGTATGCCCTTTAAGTGAGGTATAAGTGCGTGCATGCTTTAAGATTTGCATGGCTGAATTTTCCGTAATAGTTTTTAGTAGAAGTTAACCTGATGGTCTACATACTTTCCATCTTTGTAATTGAATTTTGCCGAGAAGAATTTATCCCGGTAAAGCCATTTAAGGAAGATTTTATCGCCGTCCCATAGATTTAGAGAAGACAGCTCATTATTGGGTATCCATTCTAAATTGCCTTCGGGTGAATCACTCATATCGCCTTCAAAATTATCGGAAGTAAAAATGAACACATACCAGTCTTCGACGCCGTCAAATTCCGGGAAGGTAATAAAGCCCCGCAGGCGCGGTTTTATCATCGTATAACCGCACTCTTCTTTTACTTCTCTTACGGCGCATTCTTCCGGGCTCTCGCCGGCTTCGAACTTTCCTCCAAGCCCGTTCCATTTACCCTCATGGTAGTCATGCTCTTTTTTCACCCTGTGGATCATTAAGGTTTTGTCTTCCTTCTTGTCTATTAAATAACACAGCGTTGCCAGCTTCATATTAAATTCTTCACTTAGATTTGAAATTGTATTGACACTATTTTAAACCTAATATAAGTTAGATAGTGTGATTAGATTCTTATTTTTGCCGGTAAGAAATATAATCATAAATTAATTTTGCTATTTAAATATTTTTAGAAATATTTTCGTATGGAATTTTTAATTTTATTTAGAAAAATAAATTTGATGATAGGAGAATCACTTAATGGATAATTCATTATATCCGTTTGAATACGAAACAAACCTGCCTGATGACCCGGAAGGCAATATAGAAGAGCCGGTTGAAGGCTATGACGATATAGAAAACTTGTTGGCTGTCATGAAAAAAGACGATCAGTCTTCCCGCAGCTTTGCTAAAAGAAAAAACCGGAAAGAGGACGATGATTTTTATGATGATGAAGATGATGACTCCGAAGATGAAGACGAAGATGAATTTGATGAAGAGGAGGATGAAGATGACGAGTTTGAAGACGAGGACGATGATTTCCTTGACGAAGAGCCGGGCGAGGGTGAAGAATTCTATGAAGAGGACTTCGACTTCGATGAAGATGACGACGACCTTTTCGACGAAGACGAAGAGACCCCGTACAATTAGCTGCTAAAGTATTTATCCTTTAACAAATAATTCTTGACATAGTCGGCTACTCCTTCCTCTAAGGAGTTTAGAGTATTAGTATAACCGGCTCCTTTTACTTTGTCCATTTTGGCTTCGGTAAAGTACTGGTATTTCTCGGCAAGGTGTCCGGGCAGTTCTATGTACTCGATATTAACCGGCTTTCCTATTGCGTTAAACAAAGCGGTTACCAGGCTATTCCAGGTACGGGCTTTGCCGGATCCGACATTATATATTCCGTTTTTTCCCTTATTATCCAGGAAAAATAAAGTGATATCAACGGCATCTTTTACATAAATAAAATCACGCATCTGCTCGCCGTCTTTATAAGACGGATTACCGGACTTAAACAACTTTACTTTCCCGGTTGAATTTATCTGTTCAAATGCCTTGTGTACCACGCTCCGCATATCACCCTTATGGTATTCGTTAGGACCAAAGACGTTAAAGTATTTTACGCCGACGATCTTAGAAATTATATCCTGTCTTATTGCCCAAATGTCAAAAAGATTTTTCGAGTACCCGTACATGTTCAGGGGCTTAAGTAATAGGCAACCGCTTTCATCGTCGTTAAAGCCCAGCTTGCCGTCCCCGTAAGTTGCAGCGGACGAAGCATAAATGAATCTTGCATTTTTACTAATGCAATACTTGGCAAGCGACTTTGTATATTCATAGTTGTTGCGCAGAAGGTGGTCGGCATCTTTCTCTGTTGTTGATGAATTGGCTCCCATATGAATAACTGCATCGGCATCAAAATTAACTCCGGTTTCAACCTGCCTAATGAAATCATCTTTATGGATAAAATCTCTGAACCTCAATCCAACCAGGTTCTTCCACTTCTCATCAAGTCCAAGTTCGTCAACAATTAATATCTTATCTTCTCCAAGCGTATTCAAACGCCATACAATTGCACTGCCTATAAAACCGGCGCCTCCGGTTACGATTATCATGTGTTACCTATGTTAATTGCCAATTTATCTTTTTACTGGAACGCAATTTAATTATATTTGCAGTCCGTTACAAAGAACACCGAAACGAGTTAAGAATCAAAATGGATACGAAATTCGAACAGTTATCTAAAATACTCAATGAAAGAATTTTAATTCTCGATGGCGCAATGGGAACTATGATTCAGCGCTGCAAATTATCTGAAGATGATTTTCGGGGAGAAAGGTTTAAAGATCATCCTCATGACTTGAAAGGCGATAACGATATCCTTTGCCTTACCCAGCCGGAGATAATAAAGAATATTCACCGCGAATACCTTAAAGCCGGTGCCGACATAATTGAGACGAACACGTTTAACGGGACAGCCATTTCGCAGGCTGATTACAGGCTCGAAAGCGTTGTTTATGATTTGAATCTTGCTGCAGCAAAGCTCGCCCGGGAAGCTGCTGATGAAGTTACTAAAATTAACCCCGCAAAGCCCAGGTTTGTAGCCGGTGCTTTGGGACCAACAAACAAAACAGCTTCCTTATCTCCAAATGTAAATGATCCCGGCTTCCGCGGTGTAACTTTTGATAAACTTGTGGAAGCTTATACCGAACAGGCAAAAGGATTAATAGACGGCGGTGTTGATGTCCTTTTAATAGAAACAATCTTTGATACGCTGAATGCTAAGGCGGCGATCTTTGCTGTAATGGATTACTGCGAAAAGATAAACCGGCAAATTCCTATAATGATTTCCGGGACAATTACTGATTTAAGCGGAAGGACTTTATCCGGACAGACGACGGAAGCATTCTGGATTTCTGTTTCGCATACGAAAAATTTATTAAGTGTCGGGTTAAACTGTGCCCTTGGTGCAAAGCAGATGCGTCCTTTCATTGAGGAGCTTTCGGAGATTGCTACTTGTTTTACAAGTCTTTACCCTAATGCCGGTCTTCCGAACGAGATGGGCGAGTACGACGAGACTGCCGAATTTATGTCATCGGTATTGAGCGAGTTTGCCGGAAGCGGATTTTTTAATATTGTCGGTGGCTGCTGCGGAACGACTCCCGAACATATTAAAATGATTTCGGAAATTTCTAAGAAGTTCAAGCCGAGAGATATACCAGAGGTAGAGCCTTACTTAAAATTAAGCGGACTGGAGCCGTTGGTTATAAGACCTGAAACTAATTTTGTAAATATCGGCGAACGGACGAACATTACCGGCTCGAAAAAATTTGAGAGACTTATTCTTTCCGGCAATTATGAGGAAGCTCTTTCCGTAGCAAGAGAACAGGTTGAGGGCGGTGCGCAGATACTCGATGTTAATATGGATGAAGGTATGCTTGATTCCGAGGCTGCGATGACAAAGTTTCTTAACTTGATTTCTGCCGAACCGGATATTGCGAAGCTTCCGATTATGGTTGATTCTTCAAAATGGTCCGTCATCGAAGCCGGTTTGAAATGTCTACAAGGAAAAAGCATTGTCAACTCAATCAGTTTGAAGGAAGGCGAAGAAGCTTTCAAAGACAAGGCAAAAAAGATTTTGAAATACGGCGCAGCAATTATTGTAATGGCTTTTGACGAGAGTGGACAAGGCGATACTTTTCAGAGAAGAATAGAAATAATAAAACGAGCCTACAAAATTTTGAAGGAAGAGGTAGGATTTCCGCCGCAGGATATTATTTTTGACCCGAACATTCTTACTGTTGCTACCGGGATTGAAGAGCACAACAACTTTGCTGTTGATTATATTGAAACCGTAAAATGGATTAAACAGAATCTGCCTTATGCAAAGGTAAGCGGCGGGGTAAGTAATCTTTCCTTTTCTTTTAGAGGGAATAATGTTGTCCGTGAGGCAATGCATTCCGCTTTTCTCTTCCATGCAATAAAAGCAGGAATGGATATGGGAATTGTCAACGCCGGTCAGCTTGAAGTTTACGAAGAGATACCCAAAGATTTGCTTGCTCTCGTCGAAGATGTCATTTTAAACCGGCATAAGGATGCAACAGAAAGACTGGTTGAGTTTGCGGAGACGGTAAAGCAAAAATCCAAATCTGCATCGGATGGAAAAAAAGATGAATGGCGGAACAGTTCTGTCCAGGAAAGATTAAAGCACGCCTTGATAAAAGGCATAGTTGATTATATTGAAGAAGACACTGAAGAAGCCCGGAAGCAGTATAAGAGACCTCTGGAAGTTATCGAGGGACCGCTTATGGACGGAATGAAAGTCGTAGGCGATTTGTTCGGAGCCGGTAAGATGTTTTTACCGCAGGTAGTTAAGAGCGCTCGAGTCATGAAAAAGTCCGTGGCTTACTTAATACCTTTTATTGAAGAGGAAAAGTCGGCTTCAAATAAAATCCGGGAGGAAGGCAAAGTGCTTCTCGCTACTGTTAAAGGCGATGTTCATGACATCGGTAAGAATATAGTTGGCGTTGTCCTCGGCTGTAATAACTACAAAGTAATTGACCTTGGCGTTATGGTAAGTTCTGAGAAGATCCTTCAGACGGCAATAGATGAGAGAGTTGATGTTATCGGCGTAAGCGGCTTAATAACACCGTCACTTGATGAGATGGTTCATGTTGCAAAGGAAATGGAGCGGCAGGGATTTAAAATTCCATTATTAATCGGAGGGGCAACTACATCAAGAGCACATACTGCCGTAAAAGTTTCGCCTGCTTACAGCGGTACAACCGTTCATGTTTTGGATGCGTCAAGAAGCGTCCCGGTTGTCAGTTCTCTTTTAAATGAAGATAAAGATATCAGAGAAAGATTTGAGATTTCCACAAAAAAAGAGTATCAGAGAATAAGAGAAGATCATCTAAGGAAAAAAGAAGCGAAAAATTTTCTGCCGATTGAAAGAGCGCGTCAGAACAAATTCAAATGTAACTGGGAGAAAGAAGACATTAAAAGACCGGAGCGACTTGGTGTAACAGTATTAAAGAATTATTCCTTGGAAAGTTTACATGAGTATCTCGACTGGACGCCGTTCTTTTTAAGCTGGGAGTTGAAGGGAAAATATCCCGCAATATTCGAAAGTGAAAAATACGGCGATGCGGCTAAAAAGCTTTTTGAAGATGCAAATAAGCTTCTTAAAGAAATTATAAAGGAAAAGCTTCTTTCGGCAAACGGTGTCTTTGGATTTTTCCCGGCAAACTCAGTTGGAGATGATATTGAAGTTTATACTGACGAATCCCGTTCAGGCGTTCTAAGGATTCTTCATTCATTGCGATCGCAGACTCAAAAACAGGACGGACTGCCTAACCTTGCTCTTGCTGATTTTATAGCGCCCAAAGAAAGCGGACGGCAAGACTACATCGGCGCGTTTGCGGTAACTGCCGGGATCGGTATCGAACAGCTCGTAAAAAAATATGAAGCCGAGCATGACGATTACAGCAGTATAATAATTAAAGCGCTTGCAGATAGACTTGCGGAAGCCTTCGCTGAAAATCTTCATGCACTTGTAAGAAAAAATTATTGGGGTTACTCAAAAAATGAGAATTTTTCTAATGAAGAATTAATAAAAGAAAGCTATTATGGAATCCGTCCGGCACCGGGTTATCCGGCGCAGCCCGACCATACTGAAAAGACAACTATCTTCGATTTGCTGGATGTTGAAAAAAATGCAGGTATCATTTTGACGGAAGGGCTTGCGATGTATCCGGCGGCTTCGGTAAGCGGCTTATTCTTTGCACACCGGGAAGCAAAATATTTTAACGTCGGAAAAATCGGGAAAGACCAGGTGCTGGATTACCACAAACGGAAGGGCATGAGCCTGGAAGAAGTTGAAAGGTGGCTCCGCCCGGTTTTGAATTATGACGAAGGGGAATAGGAGAAATAAATAGTAAGAAGTACTGAATATGGACATTGAGGCTTACGAATTAATAATTCCCTAATATAATTTAATTGTTCTTCCAATATTTTAGTATAAATGTTTTAGTAAGATAATTTTCCGTGATTGAAGATGAAGCACAAAACTCTACTCTCGCAATTACTCTTTTACTCATTCACCATTTTGTTTTTATCCGGCTGTTCCGGCTATAAAAATATTGCAGACCAGAAAGCAGGCACAAAGCTACCCGGTAAATACGATGGGTATACTCTTCTACCAAACGGCTGGAAGCTATCTCCGGCGGGAGATCAAATAGGAATTGACGAACTTCCTTTGAACATGATTGTAACAAATAACGACAGGTACGCAGTTACTTCGAACAGCGGGCTGGCTGATAATTCACTTTGCGTAATCGATTTGAAAAAAGGAAAGGAAATTCAAAAATTTGTAATTGATAAAACATGGTACGGATTGGCTTTTAATGATGATGATTCAAAGCTCTATGTCTCCGGCGGAAATAATAATTGTATTTATATTTTTAATTTTAATTCCGGGAAGCTTACTCTACGGGATTCAATTGTATTAGGAGAAAGAGTTCCAAAGGAAAGAATTTCAGTTACCGGAATAGCTTTTGTAAAAAGTAAAAACTTTGTTCTTGCAGTCTCAAAAGAAAGCAACTCGCTTTATGTCTGCGATGCTTCGACCAATAAAGTGATAAAAAAAGTTAAACTTAACGGTGCGTGTTATGATATAAAAGTTAATCATGCAGGGACCTTTGCTTACGTTTCTGTCTGGGACAAGGCATCGGTAGATGAAATTAATTTGAATAGTTTTGAAATAACAAACAAAATAAAAGTCGGGGATCATCCTTGCCAATTGATTATTGCAAGAGACGATTCGCGCTTGTTTGTAGCAAATGCCAATAACAACTCAGTTTCCGGGATTGATCTGAAAAGGGAAAAGGAGACTGAAAGAATGAATTCAGCTTTGTCTCCGGATGTCCCGTTCGGCAGCACTCCGAATGCAATCTGCTTCAACGGGGACGAAAGCGTTCTTATGGTTGCAAACGCCGATAACAACTATCTTGCCTTGTTTAATATCAATAAGCCCGGCAAATCAAAAAGTATCGGGTTTATTCCGGTCGCGTGGTATCCGACTGCAGTTCAATATTTGAAAAATACTAACCGGATTTTAGTCGCAAACGGAAAAGGTTTAACTTCACTTCCCGATACCGCCGGCTCACATCCTCTTATTAAAGATTACCATGCAGCTCAATATATCGGCTCACTCTTCAAGGGAACGGTTTCAATAATAAATTATCCGGATGCTGAACAACTATCAAAATATTCAAAACAAGTTTATGACAATACGCCGTACGTTTATAAACAAAAAAGCTGGACAGGAATTCAAAATGTTATTCCCGATAAACATGATGGCATTAGAAGTGAAAAGATTAAGCACGTCTTTTACATCATAAAAGAAAATAGAACATATGATGAGGTATTTGGCGACCTGCCGCAGGGTAATGGTGATTCCTCGCTTTGTTTTTTCCCAAATAAAATTACTCCGAATGAGCATAAGCTTGTTACTGATTTTACTTTGTACGATAACTTCTACGACGATGCGGAAGTAAGCCCCGATGGACACAACTGGTCGACTGCCGCTTATGCCTCCGATTACGTTGAGAAAGATTGGCCGACAAATAAAGGCGGTCGCGGTCAGGAATATTACTTTGAAGGAGGCTATCCGCTTGCAGCGCCGTCTTCCGGCTACATCTGGAATAATGCAATAAACCACGGGAGAACTTTTAAAGATTACGGTGAGTTTACCAGTGAGGTTGATGGAAATCCAAAATTGAATAAAGCAAATGACGAAGATTTACAACCGTATATTTGTCACACCTTCACAGGCTGGGATTTAAACTTCAGCGATGTTGAAAGATATAAAGAATGGAAAGCTGATTTTGAAAAATATGTTCAAGGCGATTCATTGCCGGACTTGTGCATAATGCGGCTTCCGAATGACCATACATACGGAACAAGCCCGGGACATTTTACTCCACAAGCTTATGTTGCTCAAAATGATTACGCCCTGGGGCTGGTAGTTCAGGAAATTTCCCACAGCATATATTGGAATAACTCAATAATTTTTGTAGTGGAAGATGATGCGCAGGACGGAAGCGACCATGTCGACGCACACCGCTCCACGCTGCTGGTAATCGGTCCGTATGTTAAAAGGCATTTTGTCGACCACGAAATGTATTCAACTTCGAGCGTGCTTAAAACGATTGAATTAATTCTCGGTCTTCCGCCGATGACTCAATTCGACCTATCCGCTACCCCGATTTTATTTTCCATTGTCGATGCGCCGGATTACAGTCCATACGAAGTAATTAAGCCTTTAATTAATATTAATGAAGAAAATCTCGCTAGCGCTTACGGTGCCGGAGAATGTGAGCATCTGGATTTTACCAGGGAAGATGAAGTCCCGGAAAATATTTTTAATGAGATCCTCTGGAAGGCAATAAAAGGGAAAAATTCTGTTATGCCGCCGCCGGTAAGAAGTGCTTTTATAAAGATTGTTGAAAAAAAAGCGCAAGATGAGGACTAGATAGCAATTATCCCCGCAGCTTATCGAGTAAATCGTTAAGCTGCTTTATCTCTTCTTCGTCCAATGTAGATAGCTTTGCATCTATCTCTTTTTCCAATGCATCTATAGCAGAAAGCAATTCAAGCCCTTTTTGAGTAATGCACACATCTACGTTTCTTCTATCGTGCGAGCAAATATTCCTTTCAACCAGCCCTTTAATTCTCAGCTTTTCAACTATTCGGGAAGCGTCAGACATCTTATCGAGCATACGCTCTTTAATCAATTTGATAGTTGCCGGTTTAGGATGCTGTCCGCGAAGTATACGGAGAATATTAAATTGCTGCGGTGTAATGCCGTGCGGCTTAAAAAAGCCAACGTTAAAGTTGTTCAGCCAGTTGAACGTATATACCATATTTACGGCTGCCTTATGGTATTCGTTTCTAAATTGCTTTTGAGATATTTCTTCTTCTAACTTCATCTGATTTTAATTTAAGTTCATCGGTACTTCAATAATTATGAAGCTCGTATCGGAGGAAGCATTAAACCTTAATTCATCATAATCATAAACACCAACAGCGTCGCGTTTACCCAATTCAACATTGTCAAAATTAATGCTTCCGTCCAACACAAACAAATATGAACCGTTATTCTCATAAAAATTTTTATAAATAATCTCTTTATTCTTCTCCAGCTTTCCGATTGATATAGCCGCGTCCTGATGAATTCGCAACCCGGAGCCTTTCTTCGTACCCGATGCAACTGTTTTTATTTCATTCTTTAAGTTTTCAAATCCGAAAAACTTCTGGTCATATCGCGGAGTAATGTCTCTTTCCTTTGGAAAAATCCAGATTTGCAGCAGCTTCGTTTGTTCAACTCTGGAACGATTAAACTCCGAATGCATAATTCCTTTTCCTGCAGACATTACCTGAACCTCACCGGGATGCAGGACCATTGTGTTGCCGGTTGTATCCTTATGCTCCAATTCCCCGTCAAGCAGAATTGTAATTATCTCCATGTTATTATGAGGATGAAGTCCAAAGCCTTCGCCTTCTTCGATGATATCGTCATTCAAAACCCTAAGCAGTCCGAATCCCATTTTATTTGGATCATAATACTGATCAAAGCTGAAGCTAAACCGGCTGTGCAGCCATCCGTGTTCGGCAATCCCACGTTCGTTAGCTCTATGCAAAAACTTTTTCATCGGTTAATTCATTCCTTCATAATCGTTATATCGACATAAACATGTACTTGAACTTAAACTAACGCCCAAAAAGTTAGCTTAAGTTCAAGATTTCAGAGCCGGGTTTTCAACTAATTTGTTTTGTAAATTCTGCATCTACTGTTATATTGATATTTTTTCCGACCACAGCACCGCCTGTTTCCATCAGCGCATTCCATTTCAAATCATAATCAAATCTGTTCAAGCTCGCAGTTGCACGGAAGCCTGTTCTTTGCATACCCCACGGGTCTTTAATCTGTCCGCCGTAGGTAACATCAAAATCAAACGGCTTGGTAATATTTTTTATTGCAAGCTCTCCGATGAGTTTGTATTTCTCATCGTTAATTTTTTCGACCTTAGTGCTTTTAAATTTTATCTGCGGATATTTTTCAACATCAAAGAAATCCGCACTTCTAAGATGATTGTCTCTATCGGAAATACCGGTCTCGATGCTCTTCGCTTCGATTGTTGCTTCAACTTCGCTGTCGGTTAAATCTTCTCCGAAAGAAAAATTTATTTCAAAATTGTTAAAGTGTCCGGCAACCTCCGAAATTACTAGATGCCTGGCAGAGAACTGTACTTTGGAATGAGCTTTGTCTAAATTCCACACTTCTTTCTGGGCAACACCCGCCGAAACTTTTTCTTTTGCGTCCATATCGAACCTCCATAATTAAATATAAAACATGATTTATTTATGAATCAAATATATGTTATAACATTTAATGTGTCAACATCTTTCGCAATTGCGTATAATATTTGGTGATTTAGCCCACTCTATAACAAGAAATTATTTGAATTCTGTCGATTCTCGAAGAATAATAAATGAATCAAAATCGACTCATCGGTCAAAAAAGTCTGACCTGTAGCTAATCTAAATTCACATTTTCAATTCTGAAGTATTTCTGCTCTGAATTTATCAGAGGTTTAACTGTTCTTTTTCCTTTTTCGATAAACCGTTCGCGACCAAATTGTATGAATCATCAATCCAGTTTAAAATTAGTTTATCCGGAACAGAATTATCCAGCATTACCGTATTCCAATGGAGTTTGTTCATGTGGTAACCAGGTGTAACAGCGGGATACCTCTCTCTCAGCTCAACGGCTTTTTCGGGATCGCATTTTAAATTGATACTTGTAGGGGGAATCAAATTAGCAATGAGAAAAATCTTGCTCATTACTTTGTAAACCGGAGAGTCTTCATTGAACGGAAGACTTTCGGTAACTCCGTTTTTCTTCAAACAATATTCGCGGATGGTTTCTAAATCCATAAAAACATAGACTCGAACTTACACTTAAACTTGAACTTCGTGAAAATTTCTAAATGTAAGTTCAAGTTTAAGATGGTTCACTTTTGATTCTTATCAATCCACCTTGCCGCATCCTTGGCAAAGTAAGTAAGGAACATATCCGCACCGGCACGCTTGATTGCAATGAGCGATTCAATCATTACGCGCTCTTCGTCAATCCAGCCGTTTTGTGCGGCGGCTTTAATCATTGCATACTCGCCGCTTACCTGGTAAGCGCATGTCGGCATTCCGAATTTGTCTTTCACTCTTCGTATAATATCAAGATACGGTCCTGCCGGCTTAACCATTACGATGTCGGCGCCTTCCTCTATGTCGGTTTCAACTTCGCGAAGCGCTTCGTCGCCGTTTGCAATATCCATTTGATGCGAGCGTCTATCGCCAAATGCAGGTGCCGATTCTGCTGCATCTCTGAAAGGTCCGTAATAACCGGAAGAGAATTTTGCAGCGTAACGTAGGATTGGAATGTATGTAAATCCGTTTTCATCCAGCGCTTTTCTAATTGCGCCGATTCTTCCGTCCATCATATCGGAAGGAGCAATAATATCAGCTCCGGCTTTCGCATGCGAAAGAGATTCTTTCACAAGCAGTTCAACAGTTTCATCATTTAAGATTTCTTCGCCGCGCAAGACTCCGCAGTGCCCATGCGAAGTGTATTCGCACATGCAAACGTCGGTAATTATAAGAAGATTTCCAACCTCTTCCTTAATTGCT
>JBJKRP010000337.1:0-6410 GCA_046704565.1 Ignavibacteriaceae bacterium
ATGTCTTTGCAGCCTATCCGTGAGATTGTCTGTCTGACCTGTGTAAGTCTTTTCATGCAAGGCGGAATAAAGAATGTATACGTAGAATATCATCGGGGGAATTATATATTTGGCGGAGAGGCCGGGATTCGAACCCGGGGTACAGTTTTACCCGTACGACGGTTTAGCAAACCGTTGGTTTCAGCCACTCACCCACCTCTCCTTGCTGAAGTATTTTAATTTATTTTTTGAGCGTACAAAGATAATATTTTCAGCCTAATTATAAAATTTAGTTACGGATATTCCCGGCATATTTTATTCATCCCGGTGAACTATATCCGGTGAAAAAGCCGGGAGGCAGACAGCAACGTATTCCGCTCCATCTTCTTCTGGCGAGCTGTATTGCACCCATTCTCCTTTAGGGACCAGGACTGCCTGCTGCGCATGTACATCTGCAATCCCGTTTTTAGAAGTAACTCTTAATGTACCTTTTAAAACAACTGTGTATTCATCAAACTCGGGAGTTTGTCCCGGCTCTACCCAGCCGGCAGGGCTCTTCATCCTTGCAACGCTTGCAGCTTCTGTCTTAGAATTAACTCTTCCGAAATATTCCTCAATTATCTTAGGCTTGTTTCCGGCTGCCATTATTATCGACGGCTCTTTAATTACAATTGGCATACTTGTTCTCCTTCAACATAAATTAATATCTCAAGCTAAGATAAAATAATTCAAGTAAAAGCGGAAACGCGGCACTGATTACCAATCAAGCCAACTTACTAAAAAAATCTTTCATGCTAATTTAATCTCTTTTACCTCTACTCGTTCTTCTCAATATGTTGTAAAGAATTTGAATATAACAGCGCAGAAAGCCTATTGGTAATTTATAACAAAATCAAGAACCGGGTCTTTGCAATTTATATAATCCTGAAAGCTTATTTCAACGTTGTAATCGGGCAATAAAGCATCAGGGTCATCATCCAATTCACGAAAATATTTTGTGCAGTAATATACCGCAATCTTGGAGTTAGGGAGCGTAAAAGAATACACGTTACCGTACGAATTAGGCTTCCCTCCGGTTGGCGTACCAATTATCAGGCAGTTAGTCCTCTGCTTAAAATAAATGGCATCCAATTCAGCGGAAGAAAAAGTCGCGTTATTTATTAAGACAAATAATTTACCCGATTTATTAAATGGAGAATTCACTGCATAATTTAATAACGGATTGATAACTATATCGCTGCCTCCTCCGTTATTTCTTACATCAATTACAATTTTACTCACATCGGTGGTATCGATAAAGGCTATTATATTATTTGTGAAACCGGCAAACGACAGGTTCGAGGATTCTTCACAAACATTATATTTTATAAATAGTACTTTACTATCATTTAGGTAAGTGAACCAATAATTGGTCGATCCGTTCTGCATGTATAATGGAACTAATTTTCCATCAAGCACACTAACATATTGACCGATATTATTTGATGCCTGTATGGAATTTAATTGTATATCTCCAACTCCTTCTATCCCAAGCTCGGCTTCAGACAGGCTTTTTGTAAATCCATAGTACTTTAGTATTTCCGTATTTATCAATGCGTTCGGCAGTTGGTGCTCAAACCAATAATTATTCTCAAACGATAATATATTCTTAAGCGAATCCTCGACTGTTTGAATCGGCATCCCTCCAATACTGATTATTTTTTTTCCAAGCAGGTTGGCATCCTGTCGATCAACAGTCATTATATAAACCCCATCCGGGAAGACTTTGATATTAATAGGAAGAAAATGCAAACTCTTTTCAATTGCTGCAGAAGGCATGGTTGTTATATGAGCAACGTGTAAAGAAGCTATTAACTGTTGAATCTTAATGTAAATCTCATATTCCGGTAATGAATCAACTGAATTCTTGATATTGTTTAGAGCATTATCAAATGCCTGCGGCGATATAAGTGAAGAAAATTGATATTCGTCGGCTTTCATTTGAGAATCAAGATAATCTATATCCTGTCCCCAGGAAATAGCTCTGGCGCTTTCTGTTTCCGGCTGGGTAGGCTGCTGCTTACAAGATGTTATTTGGCAGGCTATAAACCCCAAAGCACATATTATAATAATGCTCTCTATTTTCGCTTTCATTTTTTGCCTCGCGGATATAAATAAGGAGATCATCTTAATTACCTTTATCGTGCCGGTATAACTTCCCCGTCATTCAATTACGGCTGTGAGAAATAAGATATAATCTCTGTTTTCGTTTAAGAATTTCTTAGTAAACTTAAAAAATCAAATTATAACAGCTTGAATTCTTTTCGGTTTGCGATCATGAGAAGCTTTCCTTTTTTTATCACCCTGCAACATCCCTATATATAGTGTCTTTTTGTTTTCGGGTTTAATTTAGTTAAAATTCTTTTTAAAAACATCCGTCCGGTTAAAAAATAATTCAGGAACAAATAATTAGGACCCATCAAGCTGGGAATAATTTACCTTAGGCGTACTTTCCTTTTTGATTTTTGATATGGAATAAAATATATTTATATAAGCATTTAGGAAGAAAAAAACCGGGGCTTTAAATGTATAACGCATTAATTGTTGAAGATGATTTATTAATCAGAACTTTATTAAAAAGAATACTTCAAAAGAAATTTCCGTTTGACTTTACTGAAGCCGAAAACGGGTGCGAGGGATTGGAAGCCTTAAAGAAGGTTAAACCGGATATAATTTTTTTAGATATATCTATGCCTGTTATGAACGGCATGCAATTCATGGAAAAGATCAAACTTGAACCTGCTTATTCAAGAATACCTGTTATTGTACTAACTGCACATAAGGACTGGGGGACAATTCAAAAATTTATTAGTCTCGGAGTAAGCGATTATTTATTAAAACCTATTGACCCTGAAAAGACATATGCCCGTGTCCAGAGCTTAATAGACAACCTAAAATAAATTTATTCTAACCAGCCTTGCTTGTTACTTTTACTAAAATTGGTTTGGATAGAATACAGTTATGATTTTTTCGCCTAAGTCTAATCACATTTTTTAATAGTAAGATATATAAAGCTTCTACTCCACTTCATTTTTTAGGTTTTTACTTCTTTTTGGACTTTTAAAAATCACATTATAAGCTTTTTTATCTACTCAGAAAACTTCTCTTATTGTTTGGAGAGCTTTCCGAACTATTTAGAAGGCTCCCTTCAATTTAATCTCCGTAAACCGAAATCTAATTTAAGTATTTCAGACCTGCTTTGGATATATTATAACTTGATTAAAGGACTCTTCAAGTTATTACAGAATCTATCGGACCTGATACAAGATTTATCCATGCCATACCGCAATAATATTTTTTTATTAATTCTAAGGTTATTATTTTGATCATAAGGATTATTTATCAAATTTAACCGAGACGAAAATGCGAAAGACTGTTTTTACCGCTCTACTAATATCAATCATTTATTTGCCTTTTATTAATTGCCAGACCGTATGGCTTGATAAACTCGATCTAACTTCGATGACCTGCGGCTGGGCGAGTCCGCATGCAGATAAATCGGTTGAAGGCAATACGCTTTCTATCGACGGACAAAAATTCGAGAGAGGCATCGGAACTCATGCAATAAGTACTTTTCTGATAAATCTTAACGGCAAGGGAAAAGAGTTTTCTGCCGTTGTAGGATTGGATGATGAATCAAACAGCCGCGGCTCAGTCGAGTTCTATGTACTCGGTGATAAGAAAATCTTATGGCACAGCGGCGTAATGCGTAAAGGCGATTCGCCAAAGAATGCCAACGTGGACGTAAGAGGGATTAAAAAATTAGGCATGCTCGTTACCGATGCCGGTGATGGGAACGATTGGGACCATGCGGATTGGTGCAATGCTAAGATTGTAATGACTTCAAAAGTCAGCCTTGCTAATATGGTTGCAAAAGTAAAGCACAACGAGTACATCCTTACTCCTGCTCCTCCTGCAAAGCCCAG
Organism: Ignavibacteriaceae bacterium; assembly: GCA_046704565.1. Classification (GTDB taxonomy): domain Bacteria; phylum Bacteroidota; class Ignavibacteria; order Ignavibacteriales; family Ignavibacteriaceae; genus FEN-1297. The sequence goes on from JBJKRP010000337.1 coordinate 3,945, forward strand.
AATAAACGGTGCAAAAGTTTTTGGCGTTCGACCCGGTCACCCGTTTCTTTATTCCATAGCTGCAACCGGGAAGAGACCTATGACTTTTGCAGCAGAAAATTTACCCGAAGGATTATCGCTTGATTCCAGGACAGGAATTATTACGGGCAAAATTGAAAAGGAAGGGACTTATGAAGTAAAGCTTATCGCAAAAAATGATCATGGAAAAGCAGAAAGCAATTTTAAAATTTCTGTAGGTAATACAATCTGTTTAACTCCTCCTATGGGATGGAATAGCTGGAACTGCTGGGCAACCTCAGTCGATGAACAAAAGGTAGAGGCGGCTGCCGATGCAATGGTTAAAACCGGTTTGATAAACCACGGCTGGACTTATATAAATATTGACGATAGCTGGTCTATTAACCCGTATAGTAACAATCCCATGATAAGCGGAACAGCGCGGGACAAAAACGGAATGATTAACTCAAACAAAAAATTCCCGGACATGTCTGCATTAACAAAATACATTCACGGCAAAGGATTGAAAGCGGGAATTTATTCTTCTCCCGGACCTCTTACATGCGCAGGCTATACTGCCTGTTATCAGCATGAGCAGCAGGATGCCGAACGCTTTGCCGAATGGGGTTTCGACTATCTAAAATACGACTGGTGCTCTTACAGCCGGATTGCAAAAGACATGACCCTTCAGACTTATGAAAAGCCGTACAAGGTTATGGATACCGCACTGGCAAAAGTAGACAGAGATATTGTCTACAGCCTTTGTCAATACGGTATGGGAGATGTTTGGAAGTGGGGCGCCGAAGTAGGCGGCAATTTATGGCGGACTACCCAGGATATTAGCGACAGTTGGTCGAGTATTTATAAAATAGGTTTCGGACAAGCTGGTCATGAAAAATATTCCGAGCCGGGACACTGGAACGATCCCGACATGCTGGTTGTTGGATTAGTAGGCTGGGGTCCAAGCCTTCATCCGACAAGATTAACACCGGATGAGCAATACACTCATATCTCCTTATGGTGTCTGCTTGATGCACCGCTTCTTATCGGCTGCGATCTAAGCCGTATCGATAAATTCACACTAAGCCTGCTGAGCAATGACGAAGTGATTGCCGTTGACCAGGACCCTCTCGGCAAGCAAGCAAGTCAGATCTATGACAAAGACGGAAAACAAGTCTGGGCAAAAGACATGAGCGACGGCTCGAAGGCGGTAGGGCTGTTCTATACGGGAGAAAGCAATAAGAAAATAGATCCGGTAGATTATTTCAACTGGAGCAATAAAGCCCCTGGAAAAGAAAGTATTACAGTAACTGCTTCCGAGCTTGGCATACCGGGCATATTTAAAGTGCGCGATCTCTGGAGACAGAAAGATTTAGGAACATTCGAAAATAAATTTACCGCCAGGGTACCTTTTCACGGAGTAGTTTTAATAAAAATTATTCCCATAAATAAATAGACTTTTGAATGTGAGGTTCTCTGCGGCTTAATCCATTAATTATTCTTACTGCGCTGTGTAAAAGTAACCGGCGCAGTGAGCATTTACCAGCAGCTTCTGGTATTTATAATTTTGTTTGAATAGGTTTTAATTCTTTGAATTAACTGACGGAAGAAACTTCATAATTATAAATATGAAATCAAGAATGCAGAGGATAGCTTTATACTTATATTATCACTTTATTAAAACTCAACCGTGCCGGGAATTATTTTTTGCAAATACAACTTCTCATGAAGTCTGACCACCTCTCCGAAGACCAGCACAGCAGGTCTTTCCGCCCGGGCGGTAATATCCCGCAACTTACCGAAGGTTGAAATTAAAATCTTCTGATCATCCTTTGAAGCTTTGGAAATGACGGCGACTGGCAAATTACTGCTTACACCTTTATTTATGCCCCTAGCTAAAATTTCTTCCGCGCAGGTTAATCCCATCAGGACTACTGTTGTATGATTTTCTATTTTCAGAAAGTCAATCCACTCGAAATCTTTTTTACCTTTCTTAGAACACCCGGTAACTATAGTAACGCCGGATGAAAGCTCTCTGTGTGTAGGCGGAATGCCTGCAAGCAGCGGAGCCGACAATGAAGATGAAACACCGGGTACAATCTCTACTTCAACGTTGTTATCGATCAGGTATTCTGCTTCTTCCGCGCCTCTGCCGAATATAAAGGGATCGCCGCCTTTCAGCCTTGCTACTTTATATCCCGCCTTAGCATACTGCAGCATCACCTTGTTAATTTCGTCCTGTGTAAAGAGATGATGTCCCTTCTCTTTGCCTACGCAAAATATTTCGGCGGTTTCCTTTGCAAATCCAAGTACCTCGTCGGTTACGAGAAAGTCGTGAAGGATAATGTCCGCCTCACGGATTATTCTTAGTGCTTTTATAGTAAGATAATCGGCGCTGGCGGGTCCGCAGCCGACAATAAATACTTTTCCAAAAGCTTCTTTGATTTCTTTCCTGGTCTCCTCAATGTT
>JBJKRP010000338.1:0-16170 GCA_046704565.1 Ignavibacteriaceae bacterium
GTACGATAGTTTTAATTTCGAAGAAGAAATGTGCAATATATAGCACATTTCTTCTTCGAAATTAAAACTATCGTACTGCTCAAAAATAAGATTCGGATAGAAAAGCAGCTTGCATCCCGGCTGCTTAAATTCGGTTTTTCAATTTTTGTTATAAACAGCCGCGAATTCCTTTGCAAAGTCTTTCAGCTTTACTTTGCCCGGCATCGATTTGTTGCGGTAATAATCTTCATACAATTTACCACTGTGTGTACTTGCATTCATTTTAACCAGACCTTCTGCAATCTTAGGATTCGTCCCCGCTATTCAACAATCCTGCTAATTTACCGGTGAGACCATTATGATTGGGAAAAGATAATTCTTGAAAAGATATCTCATACTGTTCCCCTGTTTCGCTCTGCGGTTAAAGAGGATTTTTTAGCTTTATTTCTAAAGAGGCACTACCTTAAAGGGAATTAAGATTTTATCTTTCTGCTTTGTAACAATTATCCGTTTCTTCGAGTTGTCTGCATTCAGATAAAAATCTACAGCCAATTGCTCTTGCTTTTTTACAATAATGTTTTTTACCACCGGCTTGTATCCAATATAAGTGCATCTTAAAGTATATTTTCCCGGGGACATGCTTCTTATATCATATTCTCCTTTAATGTTGCAAGCAGCTCCTCTGGAAGCGCCGACTACAATTATGTTCGCACCAATTAAAGCTTGCTTTGTATGACTGTCGTAAACTTTCCCTTTTACAACTCCCTGCTGACAAAAAACAGTCAATGGTAATAAAAGGATGAATAATATCTTTTTCATAACACCTCCATAATGATTAAATTGATAATATTGGTTTCCTCATTGCTGATGGATACCAATTCAGTCTTCTCAAATTGTTTCAGCCAAAGTCTTATCCGCTCCAGGCGCACAATGCGCATGCAAACTCACCTAACCATCTCCGTCCATAAGTGTAATTATATATTCTAATTTTCTTATCGGTTATAATTTAAGCAATTATTTCATGTAAGTAAACAAAGAATATTTATAACGCATTTCAACCTCCAGCCAGCCAATGACGACAAGGATGAACGGAAAGTAATTTTCAATTTTAATATCCCTTAAAGTCCGTGTTATTACTATCATCCGTGCGCTGTAATTTGTTATCTATATGTAACTGTCGCAAAGCGGGCAGGCTTGTATTTAATCAAAAAAAGAAACTTAAAGAGAGGTGTTAATAATATAGCCGGAAGTCAAAAAATTAAAGGATAATATTATCGTAAAAAAAAATAAATAGGATTGACCGCAGCCTCATTGAAGATAAAAGAATTTATATAGATTGGAAATTATCAATCTGATAATTAAGAATTGCATACGTTCAAATAAATTGAATAACAAAATAAAAATGCTTTGTTTAAAAGTATTATTCCGGATTAATTATCAAAATGCTGAAGATGTTCTATACATTAGCCCATTTTTTATCATTAAATATTTAACATATATGGAAAATCTAAAAAAACATTCCAATATTTTATTCAGGGCAGGGAAATTACTTTTATTATTTCTTTTATTGCTGCCGCTGACTTTATATGGGAAATCTAAAAAGCTGGGTCATGAAACAATTGGTGTAACAAAGAGAATGTTCTTTGACAGCACAAGAAGCAATTGGCTTGGTACAGGACCGAGACCAATACGGGTTTTGATTTGGTACCCAAGCAATTCAGGAGGCGTTAAGGAAAAAGATCAAAATGGCGGCAGCCTTATTACACTTTTAAGAAATGGAAAGATATCTCACCGCTCTGCCAGGTATCCTTTAATCATAATATCGCACGGAGCGACCCAGCACGCGTCCAGCATGTACTGGCTGGGTTCATTTTTAGCATTACACGACTACATAGCTGCGGCGGTTGACCATAACGGCACACCAAAAGAAGAGAGACAGGTCGGCGGACCTTTAACGCTTACGGATTTTTGCCTATGGGAACGCCCAAAAGATTTATCTATTGCTTTAAATTATATACTTGCGGACCCGGTTTTGGGGAAAAGAATTAATAATAACAGCATTGGTGCCGCGGGCTTTTCAGCCGGAGGTGCAACTGTAATTTGGACTGCAGGCGCAAGGCTTAATCTGGATTCACTTGAAAAGTATGGTGACCCGCCTCCGCCTCAAATGGTTAAACAAGTAAATGAATATATCAAATTATCAAAGACCGATAAAATAGTTAAAGAGTCATTCAGCAGAGCCGGGAACTCATATAAAGATAAACGTATAAAGGCAGTTTTTGCACTTGCCCCAGCCATCGGCGCCGGGTTTACAAAGAAAGGCTTAAGCAGCGTTAACGTCCCCGTAATGATTATAGTCGGGAAAAAGGATTTGGTTGCGCCACCCGCAAAAAATGCCGACCGCTATGCCAGATACATAGCAAACTCAAAATTGATAACGCTGCCCGGCGAAGCAGGACATTTTATAATGGAAAAATCCAAATCCGAACAGGATAAAATTATGGAACACGTATGTAAGCTTGCATTAGATTTCTTTAATAGAACTCTTAAACATTAGTCAGAGGAATTCTCTCTCCCGCCGGCTAATGGCGACAAGGATGACCAGAAAGTAATTTCCAATTTTAATATCTGTTACAGTCTGTTTTATCACTGTCATCCGTGCGCTATTATCTATTATTTATATGCAATTGCCGCACTGGTCGGTCCTGCAAGCGGCATCCATTCTGTTTTTGAAAACCCTGCATCGTGTGCCATATCGTCGAAATCATTAAATGTAAAATTCGCACCGCCTTTAGTTTCAACAAGCATATTAAGGGACATAAGCAGCCCGGTCGCATTTTCTCTTCTATCATTATCTATAATATTCTCGATGCAAACAAAAGCGCCGCCTTCAGAAATAGCGTTGTAAGCTTTTTTAACGAGTACTAATCTTTCCTCTGTGTTCCAATCATGCAGAATATTACCCATTGCAACAACGTCGCTTTTGGGTAAATCATCCCGGAAGAAATTGCCTTTAGCGGTTTTTATTTTTCCTGTTAATCCGAATTGTTCGATTGACTTCAATGCTACTTCCTCTACAGGCGGAAGATCGAAATTTGTACATAGTATGCCGGGATTATTTAAAGCGACCTGGATACACAATGCACCGTTGCCGCCTCCCGCATCGCAGAAGGTAGAGTACCCGGAAAAATCAAATTGCTTTGCAAAGGAAATAAACGCACCGGACTGAACACCCGACATTGCCTTTAAAAAATTGTTTAAAGAATCGAAGTTCGAATAAAGGTTGTTAAAAATATTCTCTGCGTTCTCGTATTTTAATTCGTTCTGGGGGAGACCGGTTTTCAATGCTTCTTCCAGATCGCTCCAATACTTATAGAGACGGTTGTTGCTCATTTCCAGAATACCCCCCAGGTAAGAAGGTTTATTTTTGTCGAGGAAGAAGGCAGTATCTTCTGTGCACGAATAAATCGCATCAGGTCCAAACCCGTCTCTTTCCAGAAGTCCCAATGCCGTCAATGCATCAAGAAAATCAAGATACGCCCGCTCATGAAGGTGGAGCTTTTTTCTTATTTCAAGTGCGGGCAACGGACGTCCTGTCAGAACGGTGAAGAGCCCCATGTTTACCGCTACCAGTAATGTTTTTGATGCGAAAAATCCCATCCCGATTTTAAATATATGTTCCGGGTTGATTTCGACGGTGCCGGTGTTTGTTTTGTTTTCTTGAACTACGGTTTCCATAATGTCTCCTTATATTTTGTTTTTCAGAGGCAAAATAAGAGAGGTAATTTAGTAAGTCATTGACTATGGTTAGGAATTTTTGGGCTTAGTCGACATCCTCTTTCTCAAACGGCTTAAAGATTCAGGCTCAATGCCCAGATAAGAAGCAATATAATGGAGAGGTATCCTCTGGAAAAGCTCAGGCTGTTCCTGCATAAGATTAAGATATTTTTCTTCCAGTGTAGCGGACTTTGCGGATGACAATCTCTTTAGAGTTGCATAATGATTTCGCTGTACCTTATAATCATGGAATGCCTTGAACTTTGGCATGCCGTTGTAAAGCTGGGTTAAGTTCTCGTAGGAAAGAGTAAGCAGTTCGCCGTCTTCCAGCGCCTGGATATAGTAAACAGTCGGTTTTTTGAGCATAAGGCTTTCAAGATCGCCTATCCAGTAGCCCTCCAGCGCAAAGTTCAATATAATTTCCTTCGAGTGGTCGTCTATAATGTACCGGCGGAAGCAGCCCTTAACAACATAGGAAGAGCAGCAGCTTATTTCGCCAGCCATAAGGATGTGCTCTTTCTTCTTAATGCATTTACTGATAGAAAAGCTCAAGTACGTATCAATTTCCTCATCGGAAAAATTACCTTCTTCTACTAATGTCTTTATTAATCCGGGCGCTTTAATTCTGAGCTCGTTCATAGCCTACGTAACTAAATTGAATATACTTGAAAGTTATGGAATTAAATTTAATTTACAAGTTATTGTCACCACAATGACTAAAAAAATATAAACTCCTGTCCGGTAGGGTTGATAAGAAAAACCCGCATGACGGTATACGTTCGGCTTAACAAACCGAAAAATAATCTTGTGCCGTTATTGTATCCATTGAGGAAAATTAAAATCCTAATTTAAAGGTTTAGCCATAGGTACGTTACAGCCTTCGAAAAAGGTGGATTCCCGGGCTACATAGAAAAAGGCGTCCCGGAATAACAGCAGGACACCTTTATTTTCAAGCAAAGATAATGTCCGATTTTTTAAGCGGTTTTTGAGCTTTCAGGCTTGATTAGGTGCAAGAGACTTCTTCTTAAACATAAGTGGAGCGACACCTAAAATTACAGCGACCAGAACAACAATTATAGAGCCTGCCAGGTCAGGCTTGTAAGTCATAATAAAAACAGCGCCGAAGGCAATAGCAAGCCTTGATTGAAGATGGTTCATCAGCTTTAATTTACCTATATGTCCGCTAATCTCACCTTCGTTCATTGAGGAGTTAAGTACACCAACGAGGTTTTTAACTTTCTTCCCGCTGACCACAGAGCCATGCAGGGCAATATACAGCCACAATAGAAATGAAACTTCAATCCAGGGCTTCATTCCCCATTTAGCAGAGGCAAGGTAAATGCCGGTAATCAATAGCAGCACTCCCCCGCTTATAAACATTAATTTAAGAGACGACAGGAATTTTGCCCAGTCTTCAGCCTGCTTAACATCAGAGGCAGAGCTAAGCTTTGAAATTCCGATCCATTCACCTCCCATGCCCATAAATAAGATAATAGCGCCGGAGATATGGAAAAACAGTATAGCGAAATAAAAGTCCATTTTACACCCTTAATAAATAATTAATAAAATTTATTGAATGTTGATATACTGTCAAAAGCATTTAGATAAATCTTAAGAAGTAAATTCAACTCAATAGCCTTGAGGCAATAAATTCCGGGAGAAAAATAAACAAATCAATCTCTCTATGAAGTGCTCTTCATTAATACCAAGAGCAAAATGGCGAATATTTACAATTGAATAAGGTACAATTAATCGGAATAAAACCTGATGATCTTTTCAATTTGACTGCGGCATACTTTACAGAAAGGCTTAACGCCTTTGGAAAACATAATGCAGTCAAGCATGGGGCGGTACATGCCCTTTGCACAATAACCTGCACCCTCAAATGCACCGACTTTGTTCCGGTATTTTGAGGCTTGTATAAACCGGTCTATCTCATTACTGTGTATTTTATCCCTGCGGTTATATTCATCCTGAACAGCCAGTATCTCTTTTTGCGGGGCATGGCTGCGCTTTAAAGCGGCAATACGGTCGTTCATCTCTCCGCGTTCTTTCTGCCATGCCATATCAAGACTGTCATAGCTTTCTTTCCTCCACGGAGTCGGAATTTCTATTCCAGGAGAAACAACGTCTTTCCATTTCAAATCATTTTTATTGAGAAGCCGGGTTATGTTTGGCTCAACGGGCTCAACACCCTCGGGATAAAAGTCATTGTAAGCAACGTCGGAAGTATAATATTCATCAGCCAGACCTGCGAAAGAATGTCCGAACTCGTGAAGGAAGATATAGTCGCTGAACTGGTTGTCCGATACAAATGTACAGTAGAAATTATAAATGCCTCCCCCGCCGTAACGACTGCTGTTGCACATTATATAAATTGCATCGTAAGGGACCTGGGCGGCAAGGTCGTGAACAGCCTTGTTGTCTTCGGTAAGTACATATCTTTCTGAACCGAGAGAATAAAAGGTAGTGCTTAAGACGGTATTCTTATAAATACCGGCGCCGGGCTCACCAATCCCGCTGTCTTCCGACGGCTTGAACACTCCGTAAATATTAAACTTATCTTTAAATGATGTATAAGGCTCGGTGCTTAAAAACAGATATGTAAAATGCTTTAAATCTTTTTCGAATTTCTTTTGTTCGACGGTTGTATATCCATCTCCAAGAATAACAACATCGATCTTTGTATGCGGATCACCGCTGAAATGACTTTTGTAAACTTTAACATATTTATCCTTCACTGCATCTTTAATAATGTAAAGATCGGAAGGATCAATTTCGGTGGAATAAATTTCTGTTAGGTTGTTTTGCTTATCTCTCTTTTCAATTGAAAACTTAATTTTGTTTTTGGGGTAAGGGATAATTGCGCTTTCCTGGTAAGTCCGCTTTATGCCATTCATGGCATTACCGGTTGTGCGGTATTCTCCAAAATAGCTGTTGAAACCCTTGGAGAAGATTAGCTTGCCTGAAGCAGCGTCGTAAATTTTATAATAGTAAGCGCCGTTATTAAAATTATCGATAAGGTTATTTAAGCTGCCCGCCCAAATGCCGTATTTATAAATATGGTCGAGCGTGACCGCCTCGCTCGATGCATCGCCGACGTGGTAGTAATCTATGCGCATGGTTTTGTCGATGAAATAATCGGAGAATTTAATTGGCTGTGCGTATAACATTGTTACCGCCGCAAGTGAAATTATTAGATAAAAGATCTTCATAGCGTTTCCCTTTAATTTTTCTGTTTCAAAATTAAGAGAAATAATTTACAAAAGCAGAAAGTCAGTTATGAAAATTAAACAAAAAAGCTGCGGATAGTACCGGGCATTCTACATCTTAATCGTCTTTCCAAATATTGCCGCATAAGCGGCAACGATAATAATTCCGGCGAAGATCCATTTCCAGTTTCTGTTTATTACTAAACCCGGTCCGGTTACTTCACGTTTTCTGTCGAGAGTCTGCATCATCCAAAGAAGTCCCGAGGTGCCGCCCATGCTTCCGGCAACTGCAGAGGTTAAGACAATTACTATTCCGTGCGGATTAAGCAGCCCTATTAAAATATCCACCGCAGCACCGGTAAAATATGAAGTGTATGCAAGACGAGTGACATACTTAATGCGTTCCTGTCCCTTGCCGGTAATATGATCATCAATTATTCGAACGGCAAAATGTATTACCAGGATATAAGCGGTAATTCCTATTACTGTAAGTAATATCCTTATCAGCCATTCTGGAGAAACATTATAGAAAACTCCGTCCGGTGTTGTTCCTAAATCTCCGATGCCAGAAAAACCCGAGAAGAACATATATCCTGCAGCGGACATAAGACCGAGAGTTCCGAGAAGCCAGATAAAATAATAACCGGCAGATGATTCCGGCTTTCGAATTCGTATTATACTAAAGCAAACAATGCCGGTTAAAAGACTTACAACCGGTCCGGCAAGCGATATGAGTCTAATGTAAAATTCACTAACCCCGGTCTTGTTAAAATTTACGTAGAATGCGCCTAACTCTGTCGGGTGGACACCAAGTATTTCGCACATTAATGCGTGCCCCAAATGTTCATGCAATCCTACGGCTGCAATATATGCCAAGGCGGAGATTGAAATAAGAGTTAGTTTATCGGACTTAGTATTATTTATTTCCGACGGAGATTTTGTTTGATCCATAATGCTAATAAAGTTTATTTATATATTATTTTCTCTACATAGTAAAAGATAAAACAAATCATTTTTTTAGTAGATCTTCAAATAAAATATGAACACGCCAATTGAAGCAGCGAGACAGTAATAGCCGAACCACTGCCACTTCCCTCCCTCGAGCAGCCTTGATAATAATTTCAGCGCAAGCAGTCCAGCAATAAAGCTAAATATCATTCCAATGATGCCCGGTAGAAAGAGATGGACAGTTGAGACATGAGCTCTCAATGATTGGTCTTTCAAGAGGCGCCAAGCTTCCCTCCCCACCACCGCAGGTGTTAAAACAACTGCGAGGGCAAAGCTGAACTCCTCAAGTTTCTGCTTCGGCAGACCGAAGAATAAGCCCGTGGAAATTGTTGAGCCCGAACGCGAGAAGCCCCTGAACGGAAGACAAATGCCCTGGATAATTCCAATCCAGATTGAGTGCTTCGTTAGTACCTCTTCATTATGCTTTGCTTTTGCTTCCCGCTTACCGGCAAAAATAATCATTATGCCGACTGCAAAAAGCGCGGTTGCAATAAGCGGCAGGTTTGAAAATAAATCCTCGACCTGGGCATTGGGAACATTGCGCATAAAAACCTTCTCAATAATCTCTTTTAACCCAAGCCCTACTATCCCGGTGAAGAAAGTTGCAATTATAATCTGAACAGCAAAGCCTTTTAAGTTTGCGGCAGAATTAAAGTAATCGTGCATCCACCCCTTCCAGAAATATGCGATAACGGCAAACATAGTACCGGTATGAAGCATAACAAGAATCATAGTCATCTCGGGAGCGGAGGGATGAAGCCCCATAATCTTTTCGGCAATGATAACATGAGCAGAGCTCGAAACAGGCAGAAGCTCGCAAGCACCCTGCACTATTGCAAGGATTAGAACCTGGATATAATTAGGCATATAAATGAAACTCCTTAAACAATAAATAGATTGGAATAAAATTAACGTTGTTAATTGCCTTGCAGCATGCTGTCAGTCATAAAAAAAACCTCTGCATTTAGAATAAATTACAATATGCAGAGGCTTAAATTTATTAAGGTTTTTATTAAGCTACGGTAATTTCCTTATCAAGATAAACATCCTGAATAGTATTAAGCAGCTTAACGCCTTCAGCCATCGGGCGCTGGAAAGCTTTTCTGCCTGATATTAGTCCCATACCGCCGGCTCTCTTATTAATGACCGCGGTCTTCGCAGCTTCGGCAAAGTCGTTAGCGCCTGAAGCGCCGCCGCTGTTGATCAGTCCGGCTCTTCCCATGTAGTTGTTTATTACCTGGTAGCGGGTAAGATCAATCGGATGATCAGTTGAGAGATCGGTATAAACTTTCTTGCTCGTCTTTCCGAACTTCAAAGCTTCAAAGCCGCCGTTGCATTCGGGAAGCTTCTGCTTGATAATATCCGCTTCAATTGTAACGCCGAGGTGGTTTGCCTGACCGGTTAAGTCTGCAGCAACGTGATAATCCTTTTCTTTTGTCTTGAAGCCCGGGTTTCTAAGATAGCACCAAAGAACTGTCGCCAAACCAAGCTCGTGAGCATATTTAAAAGCCTCGCTGACTTCCACAATCTGTCTGCCGCTCTCATCTGAGCCGAAGTAAATTGTAGCGCCTATTGCAGCCGCGCCCATATCATAAGCCTGCTCAACGCCGGCAAACATAATCTGGTCGAACTTGTTCGGGAAGGTAAGGAGCTCGTTATGGTTTATCTTTACGATGAAAGGGATCTTATGCGCATATTTTCTTGAAGTCATTCCGAGAACGCCGAGAGTAGAAGCAACGGCATTGCAGCCGCCTTCGATAGCAAGCTTAACAATGTTTTCAGGATCGAAGTATTCCGGGTTTGGCGCGAAGGATGCGCCTGCAGAATGCTCTATTCCCTGGTCAACGGGAAGAATGGAAAGATAGCCTGAACCGGCTAACCTGCCGTTATAAAATATCCATTGAAGGTTCTTTAATACGTTGATGTTCCTGTCGGTTTGAGCAAAAATTCTATCGACGAAATCCGGTCCCGGGAGGTGAAGATTTTCTTTAGGGAATTTGGCTTTATAGTTTAACAACGAATCGGCTTCACTGCCGAGTAATTCTTTGATTTTCTGTGACATTATATCTCCAGTTTGGTTTATTGATGAATCATTTTGTATAATTTAATCCCTCCGGCTTAAAATGTAAGTCAAAGGCTAAAAATCCGTTACAAAAATAAGGCTAATTCGGGTGGGATTCAATTTGGGAATGACGATTTTAAATTGACGAATTACGATTGAATGCAGCTATAGTTCCTTCTGGATATTGTCAAAAATGTTTACTGCATGGAAACGGGAATTCTCGATAAACCATTTACCGGTATCCATACCGCTGCAAACCACACCGGCAAGATAAAGTCCCGGTACGTTGGTCTCGTATGTTTCCTGGTTAAAACAGGGCACTTTATTTTCATCTCCGGAAATCTGCACACCGGCTTTCTTTAGAAAATCATAATCGGAATGATAGCCTGTCATTGCAAAGACAAAATCATTTTCGATTGTAGTCTTCCCTTCCGGAGTCAGGATATCAACTTCCCTTTCTCTTATTGCAGTAAGGCTTGAATTAAAATATGCTTTGATCGAACCCTCTTTTATACGGTTATCGATATCCGGCTTTACCCAGTATTTTACGTTATCTTTAATTCTGTCTTCTCTTATAACCATAGTAACGTCGGAGCCGCGGCGGTAAGTCTCGAGCGCAACGTCAACGGCGGAGTTGGCGGCACCGACGACCACAAGCTTAAGATATGCGTAAGGATGTGCTTCATCAAAGTAATGCTTTACCTTAGGCAAGTCCTCGCCGGGTATATTCATATAATTCGGCTTGTCATAAAATCCCGCAGCAATAATAACTTTACTGCAAAAATACTTTTCTCTATTTGAAACGACATCAAAGCCATTACCGTTTCGTGTAATACTTAAAACCTCTTCGTAAGTTCTTACGTCAAGGTTCCAGTCATGCTTAACGCGTCTGTAATACTCAAGCGCTTCTCTGCGCGTAGGCTTATCGCCGTGGGAGACAAAGGGAACATTGCCTATTTCAAGACGTTCGGACGTGGAGAAGAAAGTCATATTAGTCGGGTAATGGAAAATAGAATTAACAAGACAGCCCTTTTCAAGGATAATATGGCTCAGCTTCCTTTTAACAGCTTCCACGCCGCAGCTTAAGCCTATTGGACCGGCACCGATAATGATTACATCATATTTATTTTCTGTCATAAAGCTTTCAGTTCGATTTCTTTTTTCAAGCAAACTTAACAATTTTATACAACAGAAATTTTGACGGAACTAATATAAGTGATGGAAACCGACTGACCGGGAGAAAAATCATAAATAGTTTCATTTAATCAGATTGTCCTCAATAGTATTAATCACTATTTTAACAATCAACTTTTTTAGAATATGAATTATATGGCGGAATTAAATAATCAGCCGCGGAAATCTCAGTCAATAATTTGTCAATGGTGCGGGCAGCAGACAGAAATAATCTGGGTACACGGTCATGGGCAGTGCTCAAGATGCGGAACGAATATAGATGAGTGCTGCCGGGGAGAACAGTGCGAAGACTTGCCGCAGCAGGTCAAAGCTTATGCCGGCGAAAAGAATAATGAATAGTCCTCGCTTACTCCGTCATATCTCGTTCGATTTGGACGGAACTATCATTGACTCATTCCGAACAATCTATGAGACCACCGTTAAGGCGCTGCAGGAGCTGAAAATTAATTCAGCGGTTCCTGAGAATGAATTCTACAACCGCATCGGCTTTCACTTCATAGATATTTTCAGAGACCTTAACATACCTGTAAAAGACTTTGATGAATTCATCGCCGTCTACAAGTATCATTATTTTGAATTTATAAATTACTCGAAACCGTTTGAAGGCGCTGAAGAAGTTCTAAAATTCTTAAACGGAAAGGAGATCAAGATTTCCCTGCTGACTACCAAAGGACAGGACCAGGCTGACAGAATAATCGATTACTTTAATCTCCGGAAATATTTTTCGTTTGTTATGGGAAGAAGAGATAACATTGCAAACAAGCCTTCGGCAGAGCCGCTGCTATTTATCTGCGACAATCTTTCCGTCATTCCGCAAGAAACATTAATGGTTGGAGACACCGAACTTGATATACGATGCGGTAAGAATGCCGGCGCAAAAACATGTGCGGCTGCCTACGGCTACCGTCCGGAAGAAACGCTAAGGAAAGAGAAGCCTGATTATTTTTTGAAGAGCATAAAAGAGTTAAAATACTTTACCTTCAATTAGAAAACTGTTTTGATTAAAGCAGACTGCTTAATATTTCGTCGCAGACAGCGTAGCCGGATTTAGTAAGCTGCAAAATTCCGCCGCTTTTTACGGCAAGCTTATGCTCTTCAATTTCATTTAATAAATCTTCTTTTTGCATAAGCCAGGCTTCACCGAAGATAGATTTGAATTCATTAAGATCGAGCCCTTTACTCCGCAGAGCAAGCATTACATACTCATTGAGCGAAGCTCCCTCATTTATAGTTTCAAAGCCTGCTATTGAGCTTTTGTTTCTTTCGATTTCCGAAATGTACCTTTTTAAGCTGGAAAAATTCCACCACCTTCTTCCATCAACAAACGAATGAGCCGACGGACCGAAGCTTAGATAATCCCGGTACCGCCAGTAAGCATTGTTGTGGCGGCATTCGTAACCGTGCTTGGTAAAGTTTGAAACTTCGTATTGATGGAATCCGTGCCCGGTTAAAAAATCTATTGTCATTTCATAAAGCTCGGCGTCATAATCATCATCTTGAATAGTAACTTTTCCATCAAGAACCATCTTATTTAAAATCGTTCCCCTTTCAAGAATTAAGCTGTAAGCGGAGATATGCTTAACCGGAAGCCCTACGGCAACTTGAAGATTGTATTTCCATTTCTCTTTAGTCTGTTTCGGAAGATTAAAGATTAAGTCAATGTTGATATTATCAAAGCCTATTTCATGAGCATCCAGCACTGTCTTTACGGCAGTCTCTTTGTCGTGTATTCTTGTAAGGAACTTAAGCTCATCATTGTTAAAAGATTGGATGCCGATGCTGATACGATTTATTCCTATCTTACGAAAATTTTCCAGCTTAGATTTATTAACTGTACCGGGATTCGTTTCCATTGTAATTTCAGCATCATCAGTAATAGAATAATTCTCTTTTATAAAAGAAATAATTTCCTTAAGGTATTCCGGCTCCATCAGAGAGGGAGTGCCGCCGCCGAAATAAATTGAGCTGAAAAATCTGTCCCGGGAATATTTTCCCGAATAGAAGCTAATTTCTTTTTTCAAAGCTGTTAAAAAATTTGAAACGTTATCCGATGTAATGATCGAATAGAAGTCGCAGTAGATGCACTTGTGGTCGCAGAAAGGAATGTGAATATAAATTGCGGAGTCTTTCATATCAGATTTCAATTAAAGATTAACCTAACATAACAATATGAAAAAAAATCCCTGCAAAAAGGATTGCAAGGATTTTAAAAGGATACAATTAGTATTTAGTTTCAAAGCTTGGTATTCGCAGAAAATACTATGTCGACAACTGCATCCAGATTATAAGTCAGTTGACTTGATGAAACGTTAGATATCGAAATAGTAGCTATAAAGACTTTATTCGACGATAAAGACAGATAACTATTTATTACTTGGATATCAGCCATATTAAACTTCAATTGATAAGGGGTTTTCATGTAGTCAGCAGGTTTTATACTACCAAGCGAATAAGGAAGATTAAAATTGCCATCTTTATCTTTTAGAGTAAGGGTTATATTTGCACTCAAATCAGGCGGAGTAACGCTTTTAGTTCTAAAATCAGCTGTGAGGTACCAAACATTCTTGATCTTATCCATATAACGCTGATAGGTTGATGAATTTGAAAGGTCTATAGTATCAGTTTTAGTGTAAGAAGTCAATGCACTTGTTATATTATACTCACTTGTAATAGGTATATTTACAGTATACGAGTTTAGAGCATCAAGAATACATCCGTTGAAAGAAAGCATACCGACTAAAGCAACCGCAATTAAACTAACTGTTAAATATCTTTTCATGTTAACTCCAATTAAAATTCAAATGATAAGCCGCCGGAAAATAAAGCCTGCGAAGCCAGGTTATAATCCGCATTTATTACTAAGAACCCAAGCTTTACCGATCCGCCTACGATGAACCTTATATTATCTTTTCCGCTCACGCTCGCGCTGACACTTTTATCCTGTCTTAGAGACGGATCTCCGTTATTGGGATCGCCTTTGATCGTATAGCTCAGATCGAAGCTTGAGCTTTCATATTGAAGCCCGCCGTAAGCTGTAAACAAGCCGAACGCTTTGCTGACTTCGCCGTTAAATGCAAAGGTACTGCCGGAAATATAGCTGCCGTAGTTCAGCTTGTTGTACAAAAACCCAACTGCTACATCAACTGGAATCAACGGGATATACTGGCTGATACTATGCCGTATGCCGAAACCGAAGTAATTCACCTGGTCATTCTTAATATTGATTGTAGGCAGGTATCTGATCATGATCTCCGTCCCCATAAAGCTTCCGGTAATCTGCGGCATAGCAAAAGGTACGCTTGTTTGATTCAACCCAGTTGGATAAGGAATGTAGCCGTTCGGTCCGGTATACACAGTCCCTTGATCGCCCCAAATAGTAGCCGTCGATTGGGTTGACGTATAGCCTGACGGCAATGTTGGCGTAAAAGTCAACTGATCGTTTGGTACAAACATTATCATGCCCCTGAAACTGATTGAAAAGCTGGGGAGGCTTGAGATAGAAGCAGAATAAAAGCTGCCGGAATTAAGTCCCTCGCTTAAGCTGGTTGCAAATGGCTGCATAAAATTGCCCACCTGCGTCTCATTTAATGAACTCAATTGATCTTGCTGCGAAAACAGCGGAGAAATAAAAAGCAAGATTAGACTGAAGACTAATATCACTTTCTTCATGGGATTCCTTTCTTTGTGTAAGCAAAATGAAAACTACATGTGTAATCTCTTAATTCCTTCCGTAGAAGTCAAGTCTTGAGATTATATTTTTTCTTCCCGGAATAAAATTGGTGCTGAATTTAATACCGGCTAAGAAAGTCCCATCAATTCTCTTGCACCGATTAGACTGGCTTCCGTTATCTTTTCTCCGCTCATTAGCTTTGCCACTTCTTTTATACGCTCATTATCTTTAAGCTTTCTGATTGAGCTTACAGCCCGCTCGTCATTCAGCTTCTTTTCAACTGCGAAATGATGGTCTGCCAACCCGGCAATTTGAGGAAGATGGGTAATTGATATTATTTGATGAAAGGCAGCCAAAGACTTTAACGACTGCCCTACCTTCTGAGCAATCCGTCCGCTGACACCGGTATCGATCTCATCGAAGATTAAAAGCGGCAGTTTATCGTTTTTAGCAAGAATTGTTTTAAGCGCAAGCATTATCCTCGATACTTCTCCGCCGGAGGCAACTTTAGCAAGCGGCTTGGTATCTTCTCCCGGGTTTGTTGAAATGTAAAACTCGACTTCATCGTAACCGCTGCTGAAATATTTGAAACGCTTTCCATTAACCGTAATAAAATGATCCGTAGAATTTTCTGCCGGCATTTGATTTATTTTTACCACAAAGGCAGAATCAGGAATGCCCAGGAAGCTCAGAGCCTCCTTAACATCCTTTTGTATCTTCTTAGCAGAATCTTTTCTTTTTTTTGATAAAGTTTCGGCAGCAGAGCCGCACTTCCCGCGTAGTTCCTTAATTTGATTTTCAATCGAACTGATATTACCGGAGAAATTTTCGGCGAGGTCAAATTCTCTGCCGATTTTCTCTCTATGTTCTAAAATCGATTTGACCGAGCCGCCGTACTTTTTCTTCAGCAATGTTAAAGCCCCCAAACGCTCTCTAATTTGTTCAAGGCTTTGAGGATCAAGGTCAATCTTTGAGCGGTAATCCCTGACGAACTTTGAGGCATCATTTACAAGCGTAATTGCAGACTCAATTTCTCCCAGCACTTCGAGAAAAAATTTATCAATTATACTCAGCTCCGCCAGTTCGTTCTGAATCTTCCCGAGATGATCATTGATCGAACTTTCAGATTCATATAGCGACTCGTAAGCCGACGTTGTAAGTTCCATCAGCTTTTCCGAGTTTTCAAGTATGTTCAATTCTTCTTTTAATTTCTCTTCCTCGCCGTCAACCGGTGAGACGCTGTCTATCTCGTTAATCTGGAAAGCATA
>JBJKRP010000339.1:0-2750 GCA_046704565.1 Ignavibacteriaceae bacterium
GCCGGTTCAATCGGTACTTGCAGATATAAGCAAAAAGCAAACCAGCAGGAAGATTTTAAAAGAGTAATTGAAGTTTTTAAAGCTCATAAAGTGGGATACTTCTTTTACATCGGCGGAAATGATTCAATGGATACCGCTAACAAAGTTGCCAGTCTTTCTCTTGAACAAGGGCTTGAACTTGTGGGAGTGGGAGTATCCAAAACCATAGATAATGATGTAGGCGACTCGGAATTTAAGCTGATAGATCATACCCCAGGATACGGTAGTGTTGCACGATATTGGGCAAACATTGTTCAAAATATAAATGAAGAAAATATGGGTTCTTCACCGGCCGATCCTGTTATAGTACTGCAAGCTATGGGCAGAAAGATTGGATATATTCCCGCGGCTGCCAGACTTGCAGATATAAAACGTGAATTGCCGCTTCAAATTTATTTACCGGAATCGGGACTAAGCCTTGCTGAGTTAACCGACAATGTAAACGACGAGTTAAATAAGAGCGGAAGGGTGATAGTTGTTGTAAGCGAAGGATTTGATGTCGGTGATTTGGGAGAGTTGAAGGATTCTTTCGGACATACTACATTTAGTTCTAGTTTATTTACCGCGCAGCAGGTTATAGTAAATCATTTAAATAAAGCAGGCATTAAAACAAGAGGTGCTGCCCGCGGTCAGGTTCCCGGCACAGACCAGAGAGATACAATGATTTATGCATCAACTGTTGATTTAGATGAGGCTTATAAAATAGGACAGAATGCTGTCGTTATTGCTGTTGAGCATGGCTCCGGTTATATGTCTACTTTGCTAAGACGGCCCGGAATTATTTATAGCGTTGATTATGATAAAGCACCGCTTGAAAAAGTAGCTAATTCCGAACGGGAATTTCCAAAAGAATGGATTACAGAAAACAGAATTGATGTAACTGATGATTTTATAAAATATGCACGTCCATTAATAGGCGAAGACTGGGTAAGTGTACCTTTAATAAACGGCTTGCAGAGATTTGCACGCTTCAAAAAAGTATTTGCCGAAACAAAATTACCGGCATATACACCTCAAGCATACAAAAAATAATTTTATAAAAATATAAGGGAATGTTAAAAATGAGTGATCCGCAAAAAGAATTAAGAGAACTGGAACCCAAACATAAATTTTTTATTGCAATAGATTCCGACGGCTGTGCATTCGACAGTATGGAAATAAAACATAAAGAATGCTTCATCCCGAATATTATAAAACATTGGAAATTACAGCCGGTATCAAAATATACTAGATCAGCAGCGGAATTTGTAAATCTATATTCAAAATGGCGTGGAATAAATAGGTTCCCGGCACTTGTAATGGTTTTTGATTTGCTCAAAGATTGGCCGGAAGTTCAAAAAAGAAATGTAAAAATTCCAGAAGCCCTTTCTATACGAGACTGGATTAAAAGAGAAACTAAACTTGGTAATCCTACTTTAAAAGCGGAAGTCGAAAAAACAAAGGATCCCGAGTTGGTACAGGCACTCATTTGGAGTGAGGCAGTAAATGCAACGGTAGCAGATGTTGTGGAAGGAGTACCGCCGTTCCCCTTCGTTCGTGAGAGCCTTAAAAAAATTTCCGAATGGGCGGACATAATCGTCTGTTCCGCAACTCCACTTGAGGCTTTAAGAAGAGAATGGGTAGAACACGATATAGCACAATACACACGAGTTATTGCCGGACAGGAAATGGGAAGCAAAAAGGAACACATTCAGCTTGCTTCCGATGGTAAGTATGAAAAAGATCATATCCTTATGATCGGTGATGCACCTGGAGATATGAAAGCTGCAAGAGCGAACAATGCTAAATTCTTTCCTATAAATCCGGGACATGAAGAAGAGTCGTGGGAATTATTCTTCAACGAAGCTGCTGACAAATTTAAAGAAGGGAAATATACGGATGAGTATGAAGCTAATTTAATTAAAGAATTCGACAAGCTTCTTCCGGAAGTTCCGTGGTGGAAAAAATAAAATGAAAACCCGAACACATATATTTTACTTTTAATTACTTATCTTTAATCGATTTTAAACTAAGGAATAATCGAAAAAGGAATATCTAATGAAACAACAAAAATTTGGAATTGTCGGGCTCGGAGTTATGGGACAGAATTTAGCTTTAAATGTTGAACGCAACGGGTATTCTGTTGCAGGATTAGACTCCGATGCTGAAAAAGTTAATAATGTAAAGAAGAATTTTTCAGGCAAAGATATTATTGCAACAACTTCATTAAATGAATTTATTGAAAGTCTTGAATCACCTAAAAAAATATTAATCATGGTACCTGCAGGTAAACCTGTTGATGCAGTAATAAATGAAATGAAACCGTTTCTTAAAAAAGGTGATTTATTAATCGACGGGGGAAATTCTTTCTTTGAAGATACAAACCGGCGGATGAATGATCTTAAAGATACCGGTATTCTCTATATCGGTACAGGTGTAAGCGGAGGTGAGGAAGGTGCTTTGTGGGGACCGTCTATTATGCCCGGAGGTAACCCGGAAGCATGGCCTCTGGTAAAGCCGATTTTGCAAGCAATTGCAGCAAAAGTGGAAGATGGAACACCGTGCTGCGATTGGGTTGGCAGCGGCGGTGCGGGACATTTTGTTAAGATGGTTCATAACGGAATTGAGTATGGCGATATGCAGATGATCTGCGAAGCTTATTACTTGATGCGCAGGGTTCTCGGTTTGTCCCCGGCGGAAATGCATGATGTCTTTACGGAGTGGAATAAGGG
>JBJKRP010000340.1:0-17663 GCA_046704565.1 Ignavibacteriaceae bacterium
ATTTCATCCGCGAATAAAATTCTATTTATCAAAAGGATGATGAGTCGTCTGCCATGCACCAGTTCACGATAATAAAAGAGATTGTAATAATCCTTCTTGTGTCTCTGCCGATTATCTATCTTTTAAAAAAGATAAACGTGCCGAGCATACTCGGCTTTCTTGCTGCCGGAATGATTATTGGTCCGTATGGACTGCATCTCATTTCCAACCTTGAAAACATTGAGGTAATGGCTGAAGTCGGTGTAATTCTTCTGCTCTTTACAATCGGACTTGAGGTTTCATTCGGCAATCTTGTAAAGATGAGGAGGATGCTGTTTTATGCGGGCTTGCTGCAGCTTGTATTTACAATCTTTTTTACAGCGCTGATATTTTATTTGTTCGGCATTCCGTTGAACAAGGCAGTATTTTATGGAATGCTCGTAAGCCTATCGAGCACAGCAATTGTTCTGAAGCTGCTTCAGGACAGGGGAGAACTTGAAACTCCTTTCGGCAGAATCTCGATGGTGATTTTAATTTTCCAGGACGTTGCCGTTGTCCCGATGTTGATACTCCTGCCTGTCTTAGGCGGCGGAGAAAATTTTACTTTGACGAGAATTATTCTCCAGTTGTTTTACGCCATAGTCTCAATTGCGATTATTGTCCTCCTGGCAAAATTTTTAATGCCAAAGATTTTATATCAACTTGCCAGGTTAAAAATTAGGGAAGCCTTTACTGTAGGTACAATCTTGCTTTTACTTGGAACAGCTTACCTTACTCATCTAATCGGGCTGTCTTTTGCTATAGGCGCTTTTATTGCCGGTTTAATTTTATCCGAATCCGATTTCAGCCACCAGGTAACGGCAGACATTCTTCCACTGAAAGATGCCTTCAATAGTATCTTCTTCGTTTCAATCGGCTTGCTTCTTAATTTGAAATTTGTTTACGATTATTTCTTTTTGATGCTGGCGCTTACAGCCGGAATTATAATTCTGAAATCATCGGTTGTCCTTCTCCTGGTTAAGGCGATGAAGTATCCTTTCCGTATTGCTGTTATTGCGGGTCTTAGTCTTTCGCAGGTGGGCGAATTTTCTTTTGTGCTCTCGCAGTCCGGCTTGTCATTTAATTTAATCGGTCATGATTTTTATAACGCATTTCTTGCAGCATCAATTTTCTCTATGCTGCTTACACCTTTTTTAATCAAGCTTGCGCCGGTGCTCGGATACAGTGCGGGCGGAATGAAAATTGCAGGACAAAAGCCTGTTCATGAATCCGATTTATCCAAACATGTTATAATAGTCGGTTTTGGACTGAACGGAAGAAATCTAGCTAGAGTATTAAGAGACACCGGCATTAAATACATTGTTGTTGAAATAAATCCCGAGACGGTTAAGGAAGAAAAATTAAAAGGAGAAAATATAATATACGGAGATACCACTCGGGAAGAGATACTTTATACTGCGGGTATTGCCGGGGCTTCGGTAATCGTGTTTGCAATCTCCGACCCCTTTGCAACAAAAGTAGCTTTGAAGAATGCAAAAAGAATTAACCCGGAAATTTATTCTGTGGTAAGGACGCGTTATACGAAAGAGATTGACGAGCTTAAATCGCTCGGCGCCGATGAAGTAATACCTGAAGAATTCGAGACTTCGCTTCAGATTTTCAGCAAAGTGCTGGAAAGATTTCATATTCCGTTAAACATAATAATGAAACAGGCGGCATTGCTCAGAGGCGAATCTTATAGTATGATGAGGGGAGAAGGTGCGACTGCATCCTTCGTTAATCTAAATGAAATTTTAGCTGCCGGACTAACCGAGACTTTCTACGTTGACGAAAATAATATTCATGCCGGCAAGACTATGAAAGAGCTAAATCTCCGCGCAGAAACCGGAGTGACGATTATCGCCATAGTACGCGATGAAAAGACAATTACCAATCCGGCAAGTGATGAACGGGTTTTGGCTAAAGATACGCTTGTTATCACCGGAACGCATAAGACCGTAGACGAGGCTATGAATTACTTAAGTAAAGAAACTGTTAAGAAGTTCAACAAAAATTGATTTTAAAAACAATATTTGATAATTTTCTTCCCGGTTTTAAAAGAATACATTATCTAAGTGCGTTTGTTGAAGTTTTTCTTTCTAAATAACCGCTTAATAAATTCGGAGGGGAAAATAATTTCGAATCAAAATAGCAGCTTCACATCGGTAGATAATTGTCCCATGAAAAAGAATGTCAAAGGAGTAAACTAATGGGTTGGTTTTGGAAGTTTACAAATTCATCAATCGGTAAAAAGCTGGTAATGTCGGTTACCGGAATTTTACTGGTTATTTTTTTATTTATACATCTTGCAGGTAATCTTACATTATACTGGGGAGCGAAAGCGTTTACAACATACGCAAGCACTCTTGAAATAATCAAGCCTCTATTAAGAATTATTGAAATTCTGTTGGCGCTCGTTTTCATCTTCCACATAATTAACGGCATAAGAGTTTGGTGGGGGAATAAGATGTCCAAGCCGGTAGATTATAAAATAAATGCCAAGTCGAAAAACAGCAGCATATTTTCCCGCACTATGATTCAATCCGCTAGTATAATTTTTATATTCCTTGTAATTCACCTGGATACTATATGGTACCCTTACAACCTTG
Organism: Ignavibacteriaceae bacterium; assembly: GCA_046704565.1. Classification (GTDB taxonomy): domain Bacteria; phylum Bacteroidota; class Ignavibacteria; order Ignavibacteriales; family Ignavibacteriaceae; genus FEN-1297. The sequence goes on from JBJKRP010000340.1 coordinate 2,628, forward strand.
GGAACGGCGCGGATAATCTTTATGGAATTGTTACCGGACTTTTCGCCATTCCGCTTTATTCGTGGTTTTACGTTTTTGCGATGATACTGATGGGATTCCATCTTAACCACGGCTTTCAGAGTGCCTGCCAGACTATGGGATGGAACCACAATAAATATTTTCCTCTGATTCAAAAAATCGGGACATTATATGCAATTATAGTTTCGGCTGGCTTTGCTTCGCTGCCGATTTACTTTTTATATTTCCACGGGAGGTAAGAAATGGGAAATTCAACTGAAGTAACCTCTAAAGATTTTAAACTCGATTCTAAGATTCCTGAAGGACCAATCGAGAGCAAATGGACAAATCATAAATTTAATTTGAAGCTGGTCAATCCGGCGAACAAAAGAAAATATGATATCATAGTTGTCGGAACAGGTCTTGCAGGCGCATCTGCAGCGGCTACACTTGGCGAGCTTGGATACAATGTGAAATCATTTTCCTTCCATGACAGTCCGCGTCGCGCGCACAGTATTGCTGCTCAAGGCGGAATAAACGCATCCAAGAATTACCAGAACGACGGCGACTCGACTTTCAGATTATTTTATGATACCGTTAAAGGTGGCGACTTCCGCTCGCGAGAGGCAAACGTTTACCGTCTCGCCGAAGTAAGCGGAAACATAATAGACCAGTGTGTTGCGCAGGGAGTTCCGTTTGCACGCGAGTACGGCGGCTTGCTCGATAACCGTTCATTCGGCGGCGCCCAGGTTTCAAGAACTTTTTATGCGAGAGGACAAACGGGTCAGCAGCTTCTGCTCGGAGCTTACAGCGCATTAAGCAGACAGATAAACGCCGGCAAAGTAAAAATGTACAACCGCAGGGAGATGCTCGACCTGGTTATTATAAACGGTGCGGCTCGGGGAATAGTCGTGAGGAATTTACTGACGGGTGCTATTGAAAGATACTCCGCCAACGCAGTTGTTCTTGCAACCGGCGGTTACTCCAACGTATTCTTCCTTTCAACAAATGCTATGAACAGCAACGCGACAGCAATCTGGCGCGCACATAAGAGAGGCGCGTTCTTTGCCAATCCATGCTACACTCAAATTCATCCCACTTGTCTTCCGCTGCATGGCGATAGTCAATCAAAATTAACTTTGATGAGTGAAAGCCTTCGCAACGATGGAAGAGTCTGGGTTCCGAAGCGGAAAGGCGACAACCGCCCGGCAAGCCAGATACCGGAAGGCGAGAGGGATTATTATCTTGAAAGAAAATATCCTTCGTTTGGAAATCTTTCACCGCGCGATATTTCTTCCCGGAGTGCGAAGGAAGTATGCGACGAAGGAAGAGGCATTAACGGCGGCGAGGCTGTGTATCTTGATTTTGCAGATGCAATAAAACGCGTCGGCAAAAAAGATATTGAAGAAAAGTACGGCAACCTGTTTGAGATGTATCAGACAATTACCGGCGAGAACCCGTACGAAGTTCCCATGAAGATTTACCCGGCGCCTCATTATACGATGGGCGGCTTGTGGGTCGATTATAATTTGATGAGCAACGTTCCGGGTCTCTTCGTTTTGGGAGAAGCCAACTTCTCGGACCACGGGGCAAACAGGCTCGGCGCAAGCGCGTTGATGCAGGGTCTTGCCGACGGCTACTTCGTTATTCCGTATACAATCGGGAACTATCTTGCAACTCAGAAGTTTGCTTCGGTTTCAACAGAACAGGATGAATTCAAGAATTCCGAAAAAGAAATTAAGGACCTGGTTAGCAAGCTTCTTTCAATTAAAGGGAAGACTACTGTTGACGAAATCCATAAGAAACTCGGCAGGCTGATGTGGAATAAAGTCGGCATGGCGAGAAACGAAAACGGATTAAAAGAAGTTATCGGCGAAATAAAAGCTTTACGTGAAGAATTCTGGAAAGATGTAAACGTTGTGGGCAAGGCTGAAGATTTGAATCAGACTTTGGAGCGTGCCGGACGGGTTGCAGATTATCTTGAGCTCGGCGAGCTTATGGCAACCGATGCTCTTGACAGAAACGAATCCTGCGGCTGCCACTTCCGGGAAGAATATCAGACGGATGAAGGCGAAGCAAAGCGCGACGACGAGCATTACCGATACGTTGGCGCCTGGGAGTTTGAAGAAGCCGGTAAATGGAATCTTCACAAAGAAGAGCTTGAATTTGAATTCTTACATTTAGCTCAGAGGAGTTATAAATAATGAGTGAAAAGAAATTGAATCTGAAATTAAAAATCTGGCGCCAGTCGGCACCGAATACAGTCGGTTCATTTGTAGATTACAGTGTTTCCGTTTCGCCTGACGCCTCTTTCCTTGAGATGCTTGATGAGTTGAACAACAATCTTGAAAAGAATAATCAAGACCCGATAGTTTTTGAAAGCGACTGCCGCGAAGGCATCTGCGGAACTTGCGGATTGGTAATCAACGGCGAGCCTCACGGACCGCTGCCGAAGATTGCAACCTGTCAGCTTCACATGCGGCATTTCAAGGACGGACAAACAATCTGGGTAGAGCCTTTCCGTGCGAAAGCTTTCCCGGTAATTAAGGACCTAGCTGTCGACCGTTCGGCGTTCGACAAAATCATTCAGGCTGGCGGATACATTTCAATTAACACCGGCGGAGTTCCCGATGCAAACTCAATTCCGATTTCAAAGGATATTGCATCTGCGGCGTTCGATTCTGCTGCCTGCATCGGATGCGGCGCATGCGTTGCGGCGTGCAAAAACGGTTCTGCGATGTTGTTTGTCGGAGCTAAGGTAACTCAGTTTACATTGCTTCCGCAAGGTCAGCCCGAAAGGCAGAGCAGGGTAGAGGCGATGGTGGCTAAGATGGATGAGCTCGGCTTCGGAAGCTGCTCGAACACTTATGCCTGCGAAGCGGAATGCCCGAAAGGAATTTCCGTAAAGAATATTGCCAACCTGAACCGCGAGTACCGGCTGGCTAATATGAAATAGAAAAATATTGAAGCCTGATTCCGATATACCTTATGACAGATAAAATGCGAATTGATATATTCTCGCTTCGATTCAATAGTCATTCGCTTTGCTGTCACTCGACTTTATCGTCATTCAATTGAATGACAAAAGTTCTATTAGGTAATTAAAATATTTTATTAAACAATAATTCAGACTACTTTTTAGTCCCGTTTAATGCCTATCTTTTGATAGGCATGTTAACCGGGATTTTTTTATTTTAACAACCGGCGATAAGAATTTTAGGAAAATGGTTATCCGATTCATCGTAAAATCTTATACAAAGATAAAAAGAAATTTCTCGGCAAAGCGCAAAGAGCAGTGTACAAAGCGGCTCTATGCCCTTTGCGAAGCTTTATCCGGATACAATCAAAGTCTTTCCGATAGGTTACATTTGATAATCTTATTCCGTAGACCGAATATTCAGTAAGGAAGGAAGATATGTTTGAAAAAGAAATTAAGTTCATAGTCGATTACAACCTTAACAAGATTAAGAGCCTGGGTTTATATATCAGCTTTGAAATGCTTGCAGGAAGCGGCGTCCATCCGGCAATTATTCAATATATCTCTGCGGAACTGGATTATCTTATTGAAGAGGACAGGAAGAAACTTTTGAAACATTCCGTGTTTGATTACAGCGGCGTGGAAACAGCAAAGTATTTTAATCTGATTGCTCAGGAAATCAAGAAAAATAAAAAGATTGCTTACGAAGATTTGAAGAGACTGGTTATTCAGGCAGTGTCGTTTAATGTAAATTTTCTGGTGAGACCGAGATGGTCGCTTTCAAAGCTTGTTTTTAATGATGCAGACAGCAGGCATACGGATGAAATTAAGCTTGCACTGGACTACGTTTATTATAACGACTATCTGAAAAAAATTTTCCTATCTTACCTTGATAAAAGAAAGCTTGGCAAGCTGAGCCTAACTGAGTTTGAATCGATACTCACTAAAATTGATAATGAGGTAATTTCTGCTGACCGGCAGAAGATGGTTGATTATTCCCTTTTCGAGATAGCGGAGTTTTTCAACCCGGAAAGCCGTGGTGAAGAAACAGAAAACATAAATAAAAAGGTACTGCCTCTTTCAGGTATTGAGCTTTTCCTAAAAGAAAAGAATTTGAAGGAATATCTGCTGCGTCTTAAAAAAACTTTTCCGGATTTTTCAAAAATAAAACTGGGGATCGAGGATATTCAAAAAACAATTTATTCAAACATACCGGTGGATGTTAATTCGAGCATGGTTGAGGAAGAATCAAAGCCTGATGAAAAGGTTCAGCAGGAAGAAATGCAAACTTCAGTAGGAAAAGAACAAGAAGCTCAGGAAAAATTTATATTTGAAGAGGAAAGTAAAGAAGAATCGGTTGAACCGCAAGCAGATGACGCGGCTCAGCCTAAAGGGAAAAAAGCCGACGATTCAGGCGATGGCATTGTTGAGGAAATGATTGATGAGTTTAATTTGGATTCCTCAATCGATGACGATCTGCTGTCTTTGTATAATGAAAGCGACAAAGACAACGAAGAAGTAAGGCAGGATAATGAAGCCGGAGAGGAAGAAAAGAAATCCGGTTTGCCTTTGAAAAATGAACTGGACAGTCTTTATGATTTTGAAGAAGAAACGAATCAGCTTCTGAAGGAATTTGATGAGGCAGTTCCTAAAGATACGATAAAAGAAGATAGCCTGGAGCCTGAAACTGCAGAAGTAGAAGAAGACGTTAATAATGTAGACACTAATCTTCTTGTAGATGAATTTATGAAGCAGGACAAAAACGGGAGCGGAGAAGATATAATAGAACTGGATCAGCAGGAGCTTCAAGATGAAAGTGAAGAAGAGATGCTTTACGAAAATAAGCCGCCCGAGAAATATCTTTTTGATTTTATAAGCGACAAAGATATCCGCAAAATTATTTCTGCGGTTTTCAATAGCGACAAGGATGATTTTTTAAGCACAGTGGATAAAATAGGAGAATGCGCAAACTACGAAGAGGCAACTGAAATTTTGAAAGGTGTTTTTCTTACCTACCGGGTTAATCCTTATTCCAAGGAAGCTGTTGCGCTTACAAATTCCGTTGCTAATTTTTTCAACCAGGCATGAAAGCTGAAATATGTTTATTGACTATGCTGAGATAGATATAAAGGCGGGAGACGGAGGCAACGGAGCCGTAACTTTCAGAAGAGAAAAGTATGTTCCCAAGGGCGGACCTTCCGGCGGCAACGGCGGTAGAGGCGGTGATATTATTATTGAAGCTCACCATAACCTCGCCACACTTTTGGACTTCAGGTATAAAAAGCATTATAAAGCCGGAAACGGCGAGCCGGGCGGAAGTTCACTCAAGGACGGTAAAAGCGGGAGCGACGTGTTGATAAAAGTTCCGGTCGGCACGGTTATTAAAGATTCACTGTCGCAGAAGATCCTTGCGGACCTGGATGAAGAAGGGAAGAGATTTCTCTCTGCTAAAGGCGGCAAGGGCGGGAAAGGAAACAGCAACTTTGCAACTCCTACAAATCAAGCTCCGCGTACTGCCGAGCCTGGAAAGCCCGGGGAGGAGAAAAAAATTATTCTTGAACTAAAGCTGCTTGCGGATGTCGGTCTGGTTGGATTTCCTAATGCAGGTAAGTCAACACTCATTTCAAAAATCTCTGCAGCAAAGCCGAAGATTGCGGACTATCCCTTTACCACTCTCGAGCCCGTTCTGGGAATTGTTAAGTATAAAGATTTTCAAAGTTTCACAGTTGCAGATATTCCGGGCATTATCGAGGGCGCACATGAAGGCAAGGGGCTCGGACATAAATTCCTGAAACACATAGAGCGGACAAAAATTCTCTTATTCTTGATTGAAGTGACTTCCGAAAATTATCAGAAAGATTATAATATTCTTCTGAATGAGCTAAAAAGTTTTAGCCCGGTGCTTGCTGAAAAGCTGAAATTAGTAGCTCTTTCAAAAACAGATCTGGTTGAGGAAGCAGAACTAAAAAAGCTTACCAAAAAGAAACTGAAGAATGCCGATTCCCGGCTTATTCCTTTTTCATCAGCGGCAAACCGGGGAATCTCCGATTTGATTGACCTGCTGTGGAAATCGATAGGCAATTAAGCAGTCGGCTTTATAGATGACCTTTCCATTTCATAAGTGTTTGCAAGTCAAATTTCTTTATGGTTAATTGTCTGGTAGTTAGACAACTTGGCAATTTAACAATTTGACAGATTGTTAAGATGAGAATTCTTGATTTATTGGAATGGTTTGACTTTCTACAGACCAGATTTTTTTGTAAATCCAGGCGAATGTTCATATATTTGCTGGCTAAAATTGTAATTTGGCGGGGTAGCTCAGTCGGTCAGAGCAGTGGAATCATAATCCACGTGTCGGGGGTTCGAATCCCTCCCCCGCTACGCTTTGCGCAATTTGCCTCGCATGTAACTTTGGCAAGAATTTCGGGTCTATTGCAGTGAAGCTGCATAAGAAGCTTTAAGGAGATAAAATATGTATATGTTTTTGGTCTTAATCTCATCAATTATTTCGGTGGTATTGATGGTTGTAGTATTAATGCAAGCCAGCAAGGGTGACGGGTTATCCGGAACTTTTGGCGGTGCTGCAGGTTCCATGGGAACCATGTTCGGCACAAGGCGTACTGCCGACTTTTTAAGCAAGGCAACCTGGTGGTTAGGCGGAAGCCTTGCTGTTTTAGCATTGGCTATTAATTTAATATTTCTTCCCGGCAAGGTTAATGCAAATCAGCATGAGAGTATTATTCAGCAGTCAAGGCAGCAGGTTCCGCAGTCGCCAACCTTACCGCAGCAGACTGTACCGCAGACACAAAACAATAATCAGCAGAAGAAGTAAATTTTGCTTTGAAGCTTAGTCATTCTTAAGCTTACTCTTTCAGCCAGGCTGATCCGCTTCGGGCGGAAATCGTAATCTTGTTCGTTTTACCTCGATTAAGATTACGATTTAGAGTAAGAAGAATAAATAGTGTCTTGAACAATTCTTAATTACCAGTTACTTAGGATCTCAACTATTTCATTTTCAATTCCCCTGTAAAATCGCGCTCCTCTTGATTTGAAATCAAAAATAATGCTTACGATTAAATCATCGCCGTTCCCGGTTTTCAGGTATCCGGAAAGAGAAGAGACGTTGTGCAACGTTCCTGTCTTACCGTGGAAATCATTTTCAGCATTCGTACTTTGCATCCTATTACGAAGGGTTCCATCAACGCCTGCTATGCTTAGCGAGCTGTAAAAGTCCTGAAAGTTCTTCAGGTCAAAATACATTTTATCAAGCAGCCCAACTATGGCACCAACGGTAACAAGATCGTATTTAGAAAGCCCTGATCCGTCAACTACGGAAGTCCCGGCGGCATAGATGCCGTTATCCTTTAGGAATTTAAGAATGGTCTGGGTAGAATAAAATGAATTACCTTCCTTGCCGGCGGCAAAAGCGCCAATGGTTTTGAACAGGCATTCGGCTAAAAAATTATCGCTGTGCTTGTTAATTACCTTAATTAAGTCCTTTAGTAAAATTGTCGACTCGGTAAGTGTTGTTGCATTCCCTGGTGTATGTCCTTTTATGGCAGAGCCGTCAACTTTTATCCCGGCTTCTATTAGTTTCTTCCTTAAAAGATCAGCAATATAGAGAGGCGGATTGCTTATATTCCGATATTCCGTTACTTCCCTGTAATATGTTCGCCTTCTTCGCCGTATCCTTATCCTTCTATGAACCAACTCTCTGTTCCGGTCGATGACCAGGGCGGAAATAGGGGGTAGCTTGTACTTTTGAGTGTCGTTGTCGATCCAGTCTGCCCTTGTATAAAGCTCGTCAAAATAATAATCGTCCCCGACAATATTACCGGTAATTTTTTTAATGCCAAGTCTTTTTAATTCCTGTACCATCGCATCCAGATCACTATCGGTGAACAGAGAATTACCATAGCCTTTTACGTAAAGGCTGCCGTCTATAATTCCGTTCTTTATATTTTTGTCTGTCGATAATATTTTAGTCGAAAGGGGATAATTACCTCCCATAATCGAAATAGCTGTGGCAGTAGTAAACAGCTTAGTGTTCGAAGCAGGTATCATCGAAGCGGTATGGTTCTCCTCGTATATTGTATCCTGCGTCAGCGGGTTATAAATTAAAATTGCCGTCTTTGTATTAGCCGGAATCTTCGTAAGCACGTCTTCAATTCTCCGTTTAACGGCTTCCTTTGTTGAGCAGAATATATTTATTGCACAAATAAAAAAAATAGGTAAAAGTTTTTTAAACATCGCCAGCCTAATGTACGGTATCCTTTATCTTCATGGTATTTTTGTTATATTAATTAACTTGTCTATATTTCAGCAGCGTTAAAATCTGCTTTTAACTTGTAATTATTATAAAAAATTATTACTGTCAAATATAAAATTTTCAAAAAGAAATAAAAGACTTTTAGGGAAACACAACTTTTTTTTATATCAAATTTAGTAAAGCCGTACTATCATGCCAAAAAATAAAACTCTGCTTAAAGCTTATGAAGACATTGATTTCCTCAATTCACCCGATGCCAGAATTTTGAGAATCATCGCCGAATTCCTTCAGCCTCAGAAAGAATTCAGAAAGCATAAAATAATAGATACAATTGTCTTCTTTGGCTCGGCGAGGCTAAAGTCGAAGAAGGAAGCTCAAGCCGAATTGAATAGATTCAGGACTATAAATCCGGGGACGCCGAAGCTTGCCGAAGAACTAAGGAAAGCCCAGCATTTTGTGAATATGTCGAAGTACTATGAAGATGCCGTTGAGCTTTCAAAAAGGTTAACCGAATGGTCTATGAGCCTAAAGACATTTGCAAACCGGTTTATAATATGTACCGGCGGAGGTCCGGGTATAATGGAAGCGGCAAACAAGGGTGCGCGGCTTGCCGGCGGTTACTCAATCGGCTTGAACATCAGCATTCCGTTCGAGCAGTTCGTCAATAAGTATGTGTCTCCCGAACTTCGCTTCGAGTTCCATTATTTCTTTATGAGAAAATTTTGGTTTGCCTACCTTGCAAAGTGTCTTGTTGTTTTCCCCGGCGGCTTCGGAACTATGGATGAATTTTTTGAAATCCTAACACTTGTTCAGACAGGCAAGATAAAAAAGAAGATGCTTCTCCTTGTTTATGATGAGAAATACTGGAAGAGCATTGTTAACTTCGAAGGGCTGGTTGAGAATGGTGTAATCGGCAAATCGGATCTAAATTATTTTACGTTCTGCAACAGTGTGGATGATGCGTTCGATTGCATTGTGAAGCATTTCGACAGGCATTACCTTGCAAAGAAAGAGCCGGAGCCCCTAGAACCCAAATTAGCTTTAAAATAAAAAATCCCGGCTCAGTGGTTAAGTCTGCCGCCGGGAGTTAAACTTACTCCATGTTATCTAATCGATGAGCACGTCGAGCAGCCTTTAATTTTTCCATTCGTTTCTTAATAGAAGGCTTAACGAAAAAGGTTCTTTTCTTGAACTCTTTCAATACGCCGGAACGCTCATATTTCTTTTTAAATCTTCTAAGAGCTTTATCAATGGATTCGTTATCTCCGACAGTAATCCCTACCAAAGTATCACCTCTCTTCTTGGTATTTTATAGTGTGTACGATTCAATTAATTTTTTTAATCCTGATTTCTGAAACTCGACTGAGATGGAGCTTTGACCGTTTGATAAAGTCTCTTTAGAAACGACCTTTCCGAAGTCATCCCAGTTCTTATGATAAATTGATTCTCCGACCGAAAAGGACTTATCGGGCGAATAAACCGTGCAATCTTCGTTTTCAATTCCTTCAAGCGACGGCTTGTTCGTCTTTACGTCTTCGGTCATATCAATAATCATGGTCTGTTTACATTTCTTGCATTTTGCCCAATATCTGTTCGGCTTATCCGAGCCCAACACTTCACCGGCTAATTCCATCTTCTTAACAGCGTTGCAGAATGAACAAAACGCCTCAATGTTCTTAACTCTTGCCATGACGAATATTCCTATACTTAAAACACGAGCCACTAAAATAGTTAAACATTAGGCTATAATCAAGGATTTATTGTGCTCTTAAATGACTATAGACTTAGAAGATTTGTATTGTGTATTTACTATACCGGAGGATAAATCTGCGGCTTCCAGTAGAAATTCCTTGTTGGGTTGAAAGGAAGGTTCGTTTTTGTTCAGTTTTAGCAATTTCTATGTCCGGGATTGCCATTTCCATGCTTGGATATTGCTTTCCTTCGCTGGGGAAAATGGTTTCCAAGTCTGGAATTTTGTCTTCCTGCCATGGACTTAAAGTGCTCTGTTCAGGATTATAAATTATTTATGAATAACCTTGATTAGCTTTCTTCAACATCAATCAGGAATCCGTTGACCACAACATATCTTACTTTGTCTTTCATCTTTAAAATGAAATTCGGCGTACTTCCTGTCTTTATTGAACTTTCCATGATAGGGTTTTGATTGTTGGATATGCAGAAAGGAAAATCTTTTTGGAAAGTCTTTTCCCCGGAATTTAAAATTACGTTTGTAAAGCCCTGCCTGTACATTTTGCTCGGATTCAAATTTTCTATTCCGGATAATGAATTAAACTGCTGCGGGAAAGTTTTGCCGGGAATAATTTCCATACCGTTTAAGTCATAGTCTTCATATCCGAAAAATGTTGAAAGGTCGCCGGTATCTTCGATAGTTGATTGGTAGAAAAAGTCCTTTGCATCATCCGAGTTTATCTCGGTCCTGGTAATGCCGACGTCTATTTTATGTTCGTAACCGTTTTTCCTGAATGTTACATCCCTGATTATCAGGTCCATCAGATCTTCCTGGTTTAAAGGAATGCTTTCGTATGTTTCTGTTTTCTGATGAGTAAAGCTGTTTTCAGCGATACTCTTCAGAGCTGAAAGGAGAACCGTATAATTTAATTTTCTGACAAATTGTTTTTCAGTGTCGTCTTTCCATCCGCCGGATTCTACCAGGACAATGCCGGCTCCGGCTTTCTGAAAGTTATCGCCGAAGGCGCGCGGCTCAAAATCATCTTTATATCTGGCAATATGCCCGGGAATAAAATTAGAGAGTACTTCAAAAAGATGACCGATTAGCTTCATCGACTTTGTGCGAGCTTCATCAATTGTTCCTTCATAATCTACAGGCGGCGACAGAAAGGAAATTGCTGCGGACTTAAAATTATGCCCGGCAGAATAACGAATGCTCTGATCGTGCAGGTTAAACCCGAAATCCGGCTTGATGTTGTCGAATGTTTCTTTGAGCGCCTTGCTTTCAGGCGACTGGAGTGCAGAGGCGTCTCTGTTCAAATCTATCTCAAGAAAATTTCTTCTCTGGAAAAGCTCGGCGCCGTCCGGGTTTACCATCGGCATAAAATATATTGTTAAGTTTTCCGAAAGAGTTTTCCGGAAATTGTTAAAGCCGTCGTAAGCGCCGATGAAATTAAGCATATCGAAAATCGCCATTGTAGCGGTCGACTCGTCGCCGTGCATCTGGGACCATAAGAATACTTTTTTCTTGCCTTTCCCGAACTTAATTAAATTTATGGAACGCTTCTGAAAAGACTCGCCTGCCTTTACCGCAGAAAAGACTTCTGAGTTGTTAGCCTTATCAATTAAAGGAGAAATATCGGAATGCTTGAACCTGCGGCTTGAAAGGCTCTGCTCCTTGTAATGTTCGTAGCCGTAAAAAAGTCTATTCGCAAAATCTGTTTCAGTTGTCATTTCAGAATATCTTGGAATGGAAGAAAAATTGTTAAGACAAAATTAAAAATAAAACCGTACTTTGCCTAAGATATGTTAGACAGCTATTCCAAGTCTCTCATCAAATTCATCGATCAGTCTTTCAGGATTTGGTGAAATGGTAAAGCAGTAAAGCGGGTATAGGTTCGAAAAGGCTTTTACTGCTTCTGTTACAAAGTTTTTGGAATAGCAGAGCCTCGAGCCGGTCTTTATACATTTCTGAAGGATAATATATTTTATAGCGGCGAGGGCATCAAAATTCTTTTTTGCATTGAACTTTGAAATCTTTGTAAGCTCGTTCTTATGCATTTCATAAAAGCCGAACTTATTGTTTATCTTAAATCTTTCGCAGCAATCAACAATTTGGTCCTTCTTAGCAGAAAGATTTTGCTTGAGGTACAGATCGTTTTCAACGGTGTTGTTCAGAAAGATTCCGTATTCGATTCCGGTCTCGTCAAGATAAACAAAAAATTCGCTGTCCGACTTAAACCTTCCGAAATGTATTAAAAAATAGTTGCGGTACGGACCTCCTTTTGCGAAGCGCATGTCCTTGTTTATTCTCATCAGAGTTTTATTGAATTTAGGCTCCGTTCTTATTGCCGGATTTAGAAGGTTAAAGAACTGCCCGATAGCAGCAACAAATGCCTTCGAGGGTAGCACGAGGCTGTTTTCGTATCGCTCCCGGTTTTTTGAGAACCACGCCGTATTATTATTTTTATCTTTCCCAAGTTCTTTCAGGAACTTGAACGAATCCGGGTAAAAGCCTTCGAAGGCGGGAATGCCGGTGCTCAATGCATTCTTCCCGGATTTAGCGTAACGTAAAAGCCGCCAAAATTTTTGTCATATTTTCCGCCAGGCAGTTCAATGGCTTGATTGAACATTACGTAAATGCTCCAGACATTGTCCGGTAATTTTTTCAGCAGCTTTGGCGGAGCCAACTTTCCCATTTCCTGTGCGTTTACATTTAGGAATGGAATTAGTAATATTGCCGTTAAAAGTATAGATTTCATTTTTATTCATCATTAAATTAATCATTATAAAAATAAATTCAACATCATAATTAAGATGAACTTTTGCGGTCACACGGTCTGCAGGAAAAGAATTAGAATTATAAATGCCGGTTGACTCAGAAATGGTACAAATATCCTTCTGCACTTAATTTTAAAATATGATACTAACGAAGAGCAAAATAGAATCTATTGATCTGGATACGTTATTGGATGAGAAAATAAAATCCGGTAAGCTTAACGAGTTTGTTTTAATTGTTCCTACGAACAGGAAAATCCGCTCGCTAAAAAGAGAAGTGATCTTAAATGCGCCAAAGCAGACAACGGGAAAGATAAATCTGGAGACGATCGGGACGTTTGCGGCAAACCTTCTCTTTGCGGGAGGAGGCTCGGCGGGAAGAACTTTAAGCGAGGCTGCATCATCGGTTCTGCTGCGGCAGAGCTTTCTGGAAACAAAGCTGAAATACTTCTCAACGTATAAGAATGAAATTCCACACGGTACGCTTGAAAGGATAAGGGATGTAATATCGGAATACAAGCGTCAGGGAATTACTCCGCTGCTTCTCAAGCTGGAATCTGAAAGTTTATCCGGTTCAGAGCAAACAAAGGCTGAAGACATCGCCGATGTTTATGAAAATTATCAATCCAAACTCGCCAAGCTTAACGTAAAAGAGACCGGCGATATTTACAGTGAATTGAATCTACTCTCGCCGGATGCTTTTGAAATCAATTTTAGAAAGATTTATCCCGATGCCGCGCTAATAATTATAAACGGCTTCGACGAATTTACCGTACCCGAGATTGAGATAATTAATTCAGCGTCGGAAATAAAAGACTGCAGGCTGTTTGTTTCATTTGACTATTACAACTCAAATGAAATGATTTTCTCTCATCTTGAAAAGTGTTACGGCAGGCTTGTCAGGAAAGGCTTCAAACCGGTGAAGGATTCCTCTCTGGCAGTTCAAAATAAATTTCAGACTGCGGCGCGGGAAAATCTATTTAATGGGAAGAAGCCGTGGAAAGAAATTTATTACGGGGACTCGATTACAAAAGTTCCGGCATTGAGCCGGGAACATGAAGTGAGACTTATCGCCAAAGAGATTAAAGATTTAATTACTGAAAAAATGGCAGAGCCTCACAATATCTGCGTTGCATTTAACTTGATCCAAAAGTATTCTCCGGTTATAAGAGATATTTTCAGCATGTACGGATTGCCGTTTAACCTGACGGATAGGATCCCCCTTGCATCTTCTTCCCCGGTAATTTCTATAATAAATTTTTTGGAGATTCTTGAAAATGACTTTTACTACAAAAATATTTTCCGCGCTCTTAGCGGCGGATATTTAAGCCTGGAGGACGTCGATGCTTCAAATCTTTTGAAAGCCTCGGTCAGCCTGAAAATAATATCCGGGTACGACAACTGGATAAATACTCTTCACGATGCAATCGAAAGGCTAGACAGCCGGTCTGCTGATTCGGACGGTTACAGGCTCAAAGATAAAATAATCTTTGAGAAAGCGTTGGAGGATATAAAGAGAATCTTTAAACTGCTTTCGGGCTTTAATAAGACGATGACGCTTGAAGAATTTTCTTCAAGCCTGAACAGCCTTATTTATTCCCTGAATGTTCCGGAAAGGCTGATAAACAGCGGCAGCCCGCCTGAAGAAAATGTAAAAGGCCTAACGACGTTCCTGGATTTAATTGATGAGGTTTTCGAGTTGTTTGAGCTTGAATACGGAAGAAAGAAATTCCCGCTTTCATTTTTCATGAACTATATCAGGACGGCAGTTTCTTCGTCAAGGTTCAACACAAAAGAAAAGCCGGGGTACGGCGTACAGGTTACCACGTTAAATGAAATCCGCGGACTTAAGTTCGATTATCTTTTTATTTCCGGTTTATGCGACGGCGACCTTCCGACCAGGTATTCCCCGGAAATATTTTTCTCCGGGTCTTATTCTAAAAATGAAAGAAGTCACCATACCGAAGAGCGCTACAGGTTTTACCAGTCCTTGTGCGCCTGGGAAAAGCAATTGTACCTGACTTTCCCCGCCCAGGAAGAAAAGAAAGAGCTGGTTGAATCGAATTTCTTGAATGAGTTTGAAGAGATATTTTCAATAAAAGAAAAGAAGGATACGGATTTTGCAGATTCAATTTATTCGCGGGAGGAAATGCTTATACATTTAGGAAAGCATAATTTTACAAATCTCCCGGACAGTTTGAATCTTGCGGAGCTTAATTTCGACGTTGATAAAATTAAGCAATCGGTTGAAGTAAGCAGGGAGCGGGCATTGCAGCCGTTCGGAGGCTCCGAGTATTCGGGAGACATTAAAGAGGCATTACAAGAC
>JBJKRP010000341.1:0-13318 GCA_046704565.1 Ignavibacteriaceae bacterium
GAATAAAAATCATTTTTAAAAAAGAAAATAGGATTGTGTTGCCGAATGTTAAGTCAAGCGCATTCTTTCCATAGCTTGGAGAAAAATAATCCGGATGAATTGCAAGCAGATAATTTATACCTGGCACATGAGTAAAGCCGTAAACCAAAACAATTATGCATGCTACGAAGCCGGCAATCGGTCCGGCTACTCCTATATCGAACATTGCTTTCTTTGTATAAATAGGAGACTTGGTTCTGATTACTGCACCCATCGTTCCGAAGTTAATGAAGATCCAGATCGGTGGGAACGGAATGTAGTACGGCAGAGTTGCTTTTACCTTATGGTACATCGCTGCAAAGTAATGCCCGAACTCATGACACGAAATGATAAACATAATCGAAACTGAATACGGCAGACCTTTCATCAAAAAAGATAATTGGTATGGACCCGGCTGCGCGCTAATCCACTGCGCTCCGGCAATCGTCGTAGTTATGAATGTCAGTATGAACAAGCCTGCATGGACAAGATAATTTTTTTTGTCTTTTTTATCCCGGACCGGGCTCTGCTGCGGCTCGTACCTGTCCCACTGTGATATGTCGCTGTAATATTCAGGCATTAAAAATCAAAATTAAATCCGATTGATGAATAGCTTTCAGACAAATTATACAGCTCGCCATGAATGCTTTTTCCGGATGTATATGAGTAATAAATCTTAAATCCTTTCCGGTCATATTCTCCAAACTTTATCCCAGCCATAAAAATATTGTTGCCGAAATAGCTGCCAATCTGCGACAGCTTAAAATCATCGGCTGCAAAAGGTACGATAGAATTTACAGGGAAGAAAGTGAAATAATAATCAAAGCCAGCCTGGTAAATTTCTTTACCGATTCCATCCGGGATGACGTGAATTAAATAAGTCATGCCGGCATAAAAACGCAAGGTATTAAATTGATAGAACGGAAGCAGCTCAAAAAATTCACGGCTGTAGACAAACGGCTGCAAGCCATTCAGCCAGGTAACTGAGCCTTTATCAAACCTGCCGTCAACTAAATGCGCGCTTATATGACTGAAGCGGAAACGGAACCCGTATTGGTTATCGCCGGCGATTATTTTATACCCGCTGTTTAATCCGAAAAAGTAATCGATTGTTTCAACGGGGAAGCGGAAATTGTTTTCACTTCTTAATCTTGTAAAAGTAAAAATGTCTGCGCCGAATGAGAGTACGCTGTTATTGTTGCTAATCCTGTATATGTCTGTCGACGCTCCGATATCAAGCCTAAGCTTATCGGCACCCGTTAAATATGAAACTCCATCCCGGGCTTCAAGAATGTTTGCAGTAAACGGCATAATGTTTAAGCCCGATGGGAACCACTCCGCTTTTGTCTGTGAAAGTCCTGTTGCTGAAAAGCAGATCAGCACAAAAAGACCGGATAAAACTTTCCTCATTTATCTCAATTCCGAATTTGATAATATTTTTTTCTTAATCTTCTGTTTCACCAGCTTGTTATAACTGTATTTAAATTTCGACGGCAGACTTGCAAGCGCATAACTGTTTGTAGGGAACGCGAACGACGGCTCGAAATAACAGTTAACCGTGCATCCTCTGCAGAAGTCAAATCTTCCTTCCATCTTTTTATAGTATTTTAATTTTTCACTCTCGCGAATTTCTTTGATCGGTCTATCAATTAAAATTTTTTCATTGCCGAAATGATAACACGGCAGAATAATTTCATTGTAAGGAGATATTACGATTACACGCGAAACAGCTTTGCAAAGCGGCTTTTCAATATTATTACCGCCGTTTCTACGCAGCTTAATATAAGCATCGTTCATATAGATATTAAACTTGCCTTCAACAAATTCTTGAATAAAATCCAGCGCCTTATTGCTTAAGCCGGGATTGCCGAAATACGAAAACACCGGGTTAACAATAAGAACCAAGTCATGTTCCGATGCAATCTCATGCATGCGTGGAAGTTTTTTGTAAGTATCATCGGTTACCGTAAATAAAATATCCGGGAACTCACCGAGTGATTTTGCAATTTCAATACTTTTGAAAACGTGATTGTAGCAATTCACTTTCCTGATTTTGTTATGCTCTTCTTCATCCGGGGAATCAAGTGAGAAATGAAGAAGATTTATTTTGTCGGCAAGCTTGTCGGCAAACTTAGGATAAAGCAAAGCATTTGAGGTTATGCTTGTCTGCATTCCAAGCTTATGCGCATATTCCGCCATCAAATGAATTTCCTGATGAAGTAAAGGCTCTCCGCCGGTTAAATCGATAAACTTTAATCCAAGTTCTTTTAATTGAAGTACATTCGATTTGAAATCCTCAAGCTTCGCGTATGGAGTGCCGGAGAAATTCTCATGGGCACCGAAATGACAGAACTCGCAGTATGCATTGCAGCGGTAAGTAACATAATAGTTGCACAGGAGAAGCATCAGTATTTTCTTCCCTTCCATACTACTTTTCTGTTGATCCCGAGTACAAACGGCAAAGCTATCACGTAAAGCAAATAATAAACTTGAAAGTGTAAAAAGTATTTTAGATTTTTAGTAAGCCCAACCTGTTTGTGAACAAAGTAGAGGACAAAAAAATCAATTGCTAATTTAAAGACCGCCAAATATAACCATACAGCCGAGAAAAATAAAGGGGTAAGCAGTACGCAAACGTTGGTTAAAAAGCCCCACATCATTACCACGTAGCCCCGGAATGGGACTTCTATACCGCCGACTGCCCACCTCTTTTTCTGACGATACAAACTTTTCAAATCGCTGCACGGGATAGAAGTAATCAAGGCATCCTTATCGAGTGGCAGAATTATTTTGTACTTGCCGAGACAATAAATTGACCAAAGCAGATTAAAATCCTCGGTAACACTGAAGGGAAGATTTTCATAACCTCCGACTTCCTGATAAGCTTTTTTCCTATACGACATGTTGTTGCCGATGCAGCTAATCGGCTTATTTAAATTGATTGTTCCCGCAGCAACCGTAAGCAGGTATATAAAATCCAGCGCCTGCATTCCGCTAAATCCATCTTCGGCAACTTGAGTTGTAAAGCCGTTCACTGCCCCGACATCTTCAGTATAATAAGATACTGTTGTCCTTACCCAAAGTGGATTTACTTCACAGTCTGCATCCGTGGTAAGGATAATCTCACCGCTTGCTATTTCAAGCGCATTTGCCAGAGCGTTGGTCTTGCCTTTCAGCATACCTATCTCTTTTTTCGTGACGATTTTTTTAAACTTCGGCTTACCATAAATAAACTCGTCTATAATTTTGCCTGTTGCATCGGTTGATTTGTCGTCGACTAAAATTATTTCGAGCTTCCCGTCGGGATAAATTAATTCATCAAGCGATTTCATGCACCGCAGTATATTTTTCTCCTCATTCCTCGCTGCTACTATAACAGTTGCAGTCTTAAGCTCAGCGTCTTTTATCTTTGTAAATTTCTTGGATGTGCCTATTACAAAGATTACGGACTGAATAAAATAACCGCTTAAGGCAATTAAGAAGATTATTTCAAACATTCAGAAGGGTCTCCAAATTCAAAACCGGACTCTCCGGCATAATCAGCAATAAAGTTTATAGAATCCAAAATTATATCTTTTGATTTTAAGCTGTCGTGAAGTACAATTATGGAATTTCGCTTAAGAAAATTTGTCACGCCAAATTTAACAACTTTAAAATCATTTTTATAATCTCTTGTTAGAAGCGACCACATTACATTTATCAGTTTTCTTTCGGCAATATTTTTTTTTGTTGAAAATCCGAACTTGCCGTGCGGAGGTCTAAAGTATTTTACTATATAATTATACTCATTTTCCATCATCCGGTTTACCGGATCGACCTCAGCCCCGAACTCTCCGGCACTAAGCTTTGTAATTATCCTGTGATTGAGCGTGTGGTTGCCGATTTCATGACCGCAGCTTAATATCTCTTTCACAATTTCAGGATTCTTCTCAAGATTGTTCCCGACACAAAAAAATAAGGCTTTTATGCCACGAGCCTTGAGCAGCGATAAAATTTTAATTGTATTATCCGGTATTGGTCCGTCATCAAACGTCAACAGAAGCTTTCCATTGGTTGTATGCCATTTCCATTCACTGAAAATTGATTTCACAATTCCGGGAGGATTGTAGCCGTATCTCAACCTTTTATTACTCCAACAGGTCTTAGCTTCGCAACTTTGTTCGTAATTCCTTCCTCGTGCATAACATTAACTACATCTGCAACATCTTTATACGCGCCGGACATTTCTTCCGCAATTGTCTTATAGCCCTTAGCCTGGATAACTATGCCTTTGTCTTTTAGTTCCTGAACGAGGTCTCTTCCTTTTGCTTCTTTCATCGCTTTGGTTCTGCTAAGATTTCTTCCAGCGCCGTGGCAGGAGCTTCCGAATGTTTCCTCCATAGCCTTTTCCGTCCCGACCGCAACGTAAGAATATCTTCCCATATCTCCCGGTATTAAAACAGGCTGCCCGACTTCTTTATATTTCTTCGGGATCATTTCGCTGCCGGGCGGAAATGCCCTCGTAGCTCCCTTGCGGTGCACGCAAACTTGTTTTACCTCATTATCGATTTTATGTTCTTCTAATTTTGCAATGTTATGGCAGACATCATATACAAGATTGAATTCAAGCTCCGACTCTTTCATACCGAAAGTAGACATAAAACTTTTTTTAGCAAGATGCATAATTACCTGCCTGTTATTCCAGGCAAAATTTGCTGCTGCCTGCATAGCAGAAAGATAGTCTTTCCCTTCCTTAGAACCGATAGGCGCGCATGCAAGCTGTTTATCCGGAAGATTGATTGCATAATCGTCGCTTGCTTTAAGCAAGACCTTTAGGAAATCATCGCAAACCTGGTAGCCTAATCCACGCGAACCGGTATGAATTAAAACTACAACCTGGTTTTTAAATAAGCCGAACGCTGCAGCAGCCTCAGGATGAAAAATTTCTTCGACAACATCTACTTCAAGGAAATGATTTCCCGATCCGAGAGTTCCTGCCTGGTCATTACCTCTTTCAACCGCACGTTCGCTTACAACATCAGGGTCGGCATTTCTTAAAGTTCCGCTCTCCTCCGTAAATTCAATGTCTTCGGGTCTGCCGAAACCGTTTTCAAGCGCCCAGACAGAGCCCTTGCTCAATACTTTTTTCATTTCAGATAGAGAAAGTTTCTTTATTGCGCCTTTGGCTCCAACTCCTGTAGGAATATTCTTGAATAGGTTTGAAATAAGCCAGTCAATTTTATTTTTCACCAAGTCATATTCCAAAGAAGTTGTTGCAAGCCTTACACCGCAATTTATGTCATAGCCAACTCCGCCGGGAGATATTACGCCTTCGGATAAATCTGTGGCAGCAACTCCGCCGATTGGAAATCCATAGCCCCAGTGGATATCAGGCATTGCAAGACTGTATTTCTGTATTACCGGTAGATGAGCTACATTAGCAACCTGCTTGAGAGCATCTTCATTCTGAATCGAGCGTTCAAGCATTTCTTTGGAAATATAAATCCTGCCGGGAACACGCATGCCGTCATTCGCCGGTATTTCCCAGACATTATCGCGTATTTTATTTAATTCTATCTTCACAAATTCTAAATATCAAACACATACCTTGTCTTATATTTTCCATCGCCGTACCTGATGTTCATTTGATGGAAAGTTACGGCTTTAATTTCAATCTTAAGCTCATGCTTATTTTCGTCAACCCGCTCGCCGATGATTTTTATCTTTGCTTCAAACTGTTTTGCATTTTCTTTAACGGCTATATCCTTAACCTCAAAAAAAATCCATCGCTTTACAAACAAAAGATAATTTAATTCAGATAGAAAATGAACCAGCAATTCTTCCAGAGACCTGTCGCTAATATCAATTTCCTTTTCTTCCGGTTTATCCAAGTGAAAATCCGGAACAACAGATTCTTTCCAGACAAATGCAGAAGCGATAAATAAATCATTATAATTATCCGCTGAAACCTCCGCCGCAATATCGGCGGTGTGGTCAATAAATTTATAGCTACCGGTCATTTCTATAAAATAAAAATTGATGCAGAGATAATTTAACGATAATTTTGAATATCTATCTGTTTAACCTTCACAATAAACATTCTTTTTATCAAATACCCGGCACCTATTGGACAAACTGTATTAAATTTAATTCGATCTTCTTTCGTAAATTTGTAATCTAAAATTACAAACACCTTAATGAAACACCTGCACGAACATCAAAAAGGACTACTCGCCGTACTTGCTGCCGGACTTCTATGGAGTACAGGAGGAATATTTATCAAATTAGTTTCATTCAATGCAATTCAGATATCCTTTTTCAGAAGCTTTTTTGCAGCCCTCGTATTCTTAATAATTTTTAAGAAAGAAATTTTTTACGCCAACCTTTTTACTTTTATAAACGCGATATTTTATTCCGGTATTTTAATCCTTTTTGTAATCGCAACGAAGATGACAACCGCTGCCAATGCAATTTTCCTGCAATACACTGCGCCTATTTATGTTTTAATATTCGAGCCTCTCGTCAATAAAACTAAATATGAAAAGATAAACGTAATTACAATTTTCTTTTGCTTCATCGGGATGGTTTTGTTCTTTGTCGGCAAACTGTCCGCCGGAGACGTAAGAGGCAACGTGTTAGCTCTGTTATCAGGCGTTGCCTTTGCGGCGTTCCTGCTTGGAATGAGGAAGAATAAAAAGGAATATCAATTCAGCTCGATCTTTTATGGAAATATTTTAGTCGGCATTTTGTGCTTCAATTCCATTTTTGATATTTCGAATTTCACCGTTCCAAATTTTTTAATGGTCTCTTATCTTGGAATTTTCCAGATTGGGCTGGCGTATGCAATTTTCAGCTATGGATTGAAACGAGTTTATGCAATAGAAGCCTCGCTTATCTCTATGATCGAGCCTGTATTGAATCCCGTTTGGGTATTTTTTGGTTATGGTGAAGTTCCATCCTTTATGGCAATTGTAGGCGGCATAGTAATTATAACCGCTATTTCAATCAGGGCTTTTATTTATGAAACACCTGCAATGAAAGCCAGACTAAATTTAAATAATCCAAGTAGAGAAGGTGCGACCGGCGAAAAATAGCATGCAGGAAGCAAGTTAAACGTTACTTCTTTTTCTCATTAATAAAGCCATATTTTTGAATATGCTTGTATGCAAAGTAAGCGGCAGCGGACGTACCAGCCAAGCCGAGTACATACCTGACTCCGGTCATAAAGCCTTTTTCTTTGAAAAGAAAATTATTCATGTAAAGGTCAACGTTCAAATTATCCGTAAAGTCATTCGCTAAAAATGAAGATTGTCTCAGCCTTGCCATAGAAATTCCCCAGGCATCGCTAGGATTTGACCCTCGCAAGTCCAGTTCTTCATTATCATAATTGATTGAAGGTGTAAATCGATTGGTTAGTGGAAATGTTAAGAAGGGGTTATAAACTTTCTTTTGAAGTACAGTGCTGGAATCAGTATTAAAAACTATTTTACCGCCGGCTTCGTTTTGTGCAAATATATTTGGCTGGAATAGGATTGTAATTAAGATGACCGCATAAAAAATAAAAAACTGTTGTTGTATTATTTTTACCGACATACTCTAACCTTAATCTGTGTAAGTAGTAAACGTTATTACAAATATAAAGCTATTTCAAATCACAAGCCTTATTTCCTTTTGGATAATTTTATCTGTGATGCCAAAACACAGTTGACTTTCTTCTTACTCAAGTATATATTTCAAATAAAGTTATAAATTTAAGAGGGACTTATATGCAAGAGAACAACGATTTTCTAAAATACGTTCCAATCTTTTCAGAATTGGATGACAGTACTTTAGACCAAATTTCAAAGCTTGGAATTCGCAAGAGTTTCGTTAGAGATTCTGTCGTGCTTTTTGAACACGAAACAGGGTCCGCACTTTTTGTTATCATCAACGGCAAAGTTAAAGTATCCAGGGTAAGCGATGACGGCAAAGAGGTAATATTAACAATTTTGGGCGAATCAGATTTCTTCGGCGAAATGGCCATTCTGGACGGTCAGTCACGTTCCGCAAATGTTACTGCAATGGAAGATTCTGAACTTTTTATCATCCAGCGCAGCGAATTTCTGGATATGCTGCACAGCCATCCCGAGATTGCAGTTGCCTTACTCCAGGAACTAACGTCGCGTCTCCGCTCTGCCGATATGAAGATCAAATCACTTTCACTGAAAGATGCCGAAGGAAAGGTTGCTACGGTAATTTTACAGCTTGCCGATGATCTGGGTAAAATACGACAAGGCACCGTGGAAATAGAAAAGCTTCCCTATCAGCACGATCTGGCTAATATGGCTGGCACTTCAAGAGAAACTATTTCACGCACACTTCATTCCTTTGCAAAAAAAGGTCTGGTAGAACTTGACGGTTCACGGCTTAGAATTATAGACTACGAAAAGTTTAAGGAAATGTTTAGCTGATTATTGATGAGCGGGAATGTAGACTTACATATTCATACGTTTTATTCAGACGGCTTTTACTCTCCCGCTGATATTGTTGCCAAAGCTAAAGAGCGCGGCTTAGATACTATAAGTATTACAGACCATGACAACCTTGCGGGCATTGCCGAAGCTGCCGAAATAGGCAGGGAGATCGGGATAGAAGTTATACCCGGTCTTGAGATAAGCACCGATGTAAACGATAAAGAGATACACATCCTTGCTTACTACTTTGAACCGGATAATAAAGAACTGGAAAGGTATCTTGTCTTTTTCAGAGAAGAGCGGTTAAAGCGGGCGATAAGAATTGTCGACAAATTAAAATCAATAGGCTTAACAATTTCCATTGACGATGTCCTGGAGAAAGCCAGGAACTGCGCCGTGGGAAGACCGCACATAGCAGAGGTTCTCTATGAGAAAGGTCTTATATCGAACTACTTTGAGGCTTTTAACAAATATATCGGAAACGGCTGCCCAGCCTACGAGAAGAAAGTTCATCTTTCCCCACAGAGCGCATTCAAAATAATAAACGACGCCGGCGGGCTAAGCTTTATTGCTCATCCGGGACCTATGAATGAACATCTTTTAAAGGATTTAATCAACGCAGGTGTCGACGGTATTGAGGTTGTTCATCCTTCTCATTCTCCTCAATTAATAAGATTTTATAAAGGGATAGTAAACGAATATTTCCTGCTTGAGTCCGGCGGTTCGGATTTTCACGGAGGCAAAAGAGAAGACGAAGGCAACCTCGGCAAGTTTACAGTTAGTTATCCCGTTGTTGATGCGATGAGACAGAGGCTCTTAAGGAATACGGCTTAGTTACAATTCATCAAATAAATTTAACTGTGAAAATTTAGAGCTCAACATTGAAGATTATTGAAGGAAGCTATACCTGTCCGGATTACAAATTCGCAATCGTAATAAGCAAGTATAATGATTTTATAGTGCAAAAGCTGCTTGATGGCGCAATAGACTGCTTAAAACAATACGAATGCCCGGAAGATAACATCCACATAGTCAAAGTTCCGGGTGCATATGAGATTCCGCTTGCTGCTGAAAAGCTTGCTGAAAAAAATATATACAATGCCATAATTTGCCTGGGTGCCGTGATAAGGGGCTCAACACCTCACTTTGAATATGTTGCCGGAACCGCAAGCAATGGAATATCGGAAGTTTCACTGAAATATAAAATTCCCATCTCATTCGGGGTACTTACAACAAATAATGTTGAGCAGGCGATTGAAAGATCGGGCACAAAGGCGGACAACAAAGGCTGGGAAGCAGCACTTACTGCAATCGAGATGGCAAACCTGATGACAAAAATTTAATGCTATGACCGGGGCTAAAAGATTTTTTTACCCTTTCATTATAGGTCTGTTTGCTTTTAGTCTGTACATCCCGACGATTCAATCTCCCTTAATAAGCGACGAAAGTTATTTTATACAGCGCAACCAGGTTGCATCCGTAACCAAATCCTTTTCACTCTTCAATAAGAAAAGTTATGACGGATATTATTATCGCCCCCTGCCTGATTTTATATCCGGTATTTCTACTTTAATTTTCAAATATAATGTCCCCTGTTACAGAGTTTTCAACATCCTGCTTCATACAATTGCTGCAATGCTGGTTTATTATTTTTTCCTTCTTCTGCTTAGTGATAGCAAAGAAAAGACCTTTATTGCTTTATTCGCAGCGCTTTTCTTCGCCTGCTTCCCGCTTCATGATTATGCCGTAATCTGGATTACCGATCTGTTCGAGAGAATAATGATCATCTTTTATTTAGCTGGGTTGATTGCTTTTATAAGGAAGCGTTTCAAGCCCGGATTTTATTCGATGCTTTTCTTTGCATTATCGCTTCTTTCAAAGGAGATGGCATTCAGCTTTCCATTGATTATCGGGCTGATGTACTTTTATTTTGGAGAGAAAAAGTTCAGCATTAAGAAAAGCATATCAGCACTTCTCCCCTATTTAATAATTATGGCAGCATTCATTCTGCTGCGGATAATACTGTTTGGCAACGACGTCTTTACCGCCAAAGATGCACATTCCGCCGGTACCCTGGCAGATATTGTTAAGAATTATTTTGTCTTTTCGGGTCTGCTCGCTTTTCCTTTTTTCCTGAGAGAAATGCAATCATTGCTTACGGCTCATAAACTCCTTGCCGGCGTAATAGGATTAATTGCCGCTTCGGGCATCTTATTTCTTTTCTTCAAAAAGAAGAAAAAAGATTCTGCGATTTTGTTTTTTATACTTTTTATAATCTTAACAATCGCTCCTGCAAGCCGGCTGATGATGAGGTGGTATCTTTATCTTCCGTCAGTTGGCTTTACCGGTCTGCTTTCTTATTTAATCTTCTCTTCCGGTTTCGGGAAGCTTAATGGAATCATAAAGAGATTAAGATATTCTTTAATTATTTCGTCTTCACTTCTCATAATTTATTCTGCTGCCCTGCTGCATGAAGAGATTAACTGGGTTAAATATTCAAGTGAATCTGTAAATGCGTTGAAAGAGTTTATCCAGCAAAACAAAAAAGAAATTGAAAGCGCCAGCCAAGTTGAGTTTCTGACGATACCTGCAAAGATTAACGACGTCCCTGTTTTTCAGCTTGCGTTCGACAAGCTTTTCAATTTCTATTTTCACAGCAGTACGGGAATAAATGTTGAGGTCGATTCAAAAAGCTACCTGTCAAGCTTCTCAGACCACATAACAGCGAGCAGCAACGGAGACGAAATCAGGCTGACGCAGGCATATAACAATTATTTTATACTTTTTAATAACGGAAAAAATATTAACTTTGCGGAAGATAAAAATTCAAATAATAAAGTTCAGTCCATAACAATTAACAGATCGGAGTTGAAGAATAAGATACTTTATACGTTTTCAAACGGGAAGTTTTACAAAATTAAAGGTATAGAATGAAAAATTTTTTGAGTGTCTTATTCGTTCTTAGCGTTACATATTCTGCTGCCGCACAGCAAGCCACCGACTGGAAAAACTACACCAATATGCAGAACATTTCCGCTGTTGCCGTAAGCGGTAATGAACTTTGGGCAGCAACAAGCGGAGGCGGCTTTTCATACAACCTTACCGATAAAAGTTACTTTACGCTTCATAAGTCCGACGGCTTAAACGGGATAAATCTGACCGCGGTTGCCGTCGATAAATACGGCAAGATTTGGTTCGGTAGCGCAGAAGGAATTATCGACGTTTATAATCCTGAAGATCAGACAGTAAAGAGCATTTTCGATATTTCCAATTATACCCAGACCAGTATAAAACAGATAAACCAACTGCTGGCTGTAGGAGACACAATATACGCAGCCACAAGCTTCGGAATTTCTCTTATCGATGCGCGAAATTATTCATTCATTTCCAATACTACTAAATTTGGTAACCTACCCTCCAACTCGTCTGTGAACAATATAATGATAAACGGCTTGATATATATAGCGACAGACGCCGGCACGGCAATTCAAAAACCCGGCGCAGCTAATTTATCCGCGCCTGATTCTTGGAATTCTTATCCAACTCCGACGGGAGTTATACCGGTTACCGTAAATAAAATAGTATCCTTTAAGGATTCAATAATTGCCGCAACAAGCGCTGGGCTTGAATCCTTCCGCAGCAACAGCTGGAACATCGTTCTTCCCCAGTTTAACAGCAATATTAATGATATTACCGTTATCGGCGACACGCTCCTCTTCTTAACCAACAACAACGTTTACTATTTATATAACGGATCAATCATAAATAACATTTCTCTTAGCTCAACTTCAACTAAACTGTTTTACTTACCTTCAACCGGATTGCTTGCTGCAAGTAGTAACGGAATAATTGAGGTTTATGGAAATCAAAATAATACTATAGCGCCAAATGGTCCGGCAGCCAACCTGTTCCAATCGATAGCAGTAGATAACAACGGAGTTTTGTGGTGCGCAAGCGGAACCGATGCGGTACTAAAAGGATTTTATAAATTTGATGGTAAAACATGGACAAATTATAACAGGCAAACTGTTCCCTCTCTGCCTTCAAACGCTTATTATAATGCCTATGCGGCACCGGATAATTCGATCTACTTAGGAAGCTGGGGCGAAGGATTTATTCGCCTAAAGAACGGCGTAATAAAAGAGTATGATTCTACCGGAACCGGCATGCAGGGAGTACCCGGGTTTCCGAACTTTATCGTTATTACCGGCTTCGGAGAGGATTCACAAAATAATTTATGGATTTTAAACTATGGAGGCGCAAATCTTAAACCTTTAACTGCGTTAACACCTGACAGCAGCTGGTATAATTTTTATGTGCCCTCCACAAGCTCTCAATACCTATACTCGTTTGATCATCTCGCAATCGATCAGTTTGATACGAAATGGTTCTCTACAACAGATCAATCCAGGGCAGGTTTATATTATTTTAACGAGAATAAGACTTTTACAAACACTAATGACGATGCATACGGATATCTTACTACAAGCAACGGTTTAAACAGCAACGACATTAGCTCAATTGTAGTTGATCAGAACGGAGACTTATGGGTCGGATCTAACCTTGGCGTTAATGTAATCTCAAATGCTCAAAGCATAGTCACGGATGCCAACCCTACCCTGTCAATAACGAGTTTATTTACATTAAGAGAGCAAAATGTTAATTGCATTGCGGTTGATCCTATAAATGAAAAGTGGGTAGGCACCCAGCAGGGTTTACTTCTCGTAAATTCCGACGGAACGGAACAGCTTGCTTGGTACAATACTCAAAACAGTCCCTTGCTCAGCAATGTTATTACGAGCATAGCAATTGATAAAAATACAGGCACTGTTTACGTTGGCACGGATCAGGGCTTGACTTCATTTAAG
>JBJKRP010000342.1:0-6217 GCA_046704565.1 Ignavibacteriaceae bacterium
GTCGACTCAATACTAACATCTGCCAACCAGCAGTTAAGCATGGCTGCCGGTACGCAACAACGGCAGCAGATAATAACCAAAGCCAACATGGCAATCGAAAACATTTTAACTTCCGATCAGCGTGCTAATTTCGATGCAATGAAGCCGCAGCAGGGAAGTTCCGGTTATTAAAACCCCGCATTTAGAAAAAGGTTAGAAAAGGCTGAATAAGCTGTAGAATTCCGTAGCCGAATTGAAAAATTAGACTACGGAATTTTTTTGTATGAAACAAAAAAAAGTAAAAAAGTAAAATAAATCATTGTTTATTTTGGAAAACTCTAATATCTTTTGGTTAAAGATGCCGTTATTTTTTATATAGAAAGACTGCAGTCGTCTTTTTTACAACGCCTATAAACATGTAATACGGAAAAAACCAGCTATCCGTAAAATAATTTATAAACTAACTTAATGGAGAAGCTTATGCGAAAAGCAGCTTATTTATTTTTCAGTGTCTTTTTTATCTTATCTTTTTCAACAGGTGCATTTGCGCAAAAGACTGATACGACGGCGCCTAAGATGGATACTACCGCCATAAAGGCTTTTAATGCCGGATTGGACAAGATGCAAAAATCGGATTATAAGGGCGCCCTTACGGATTTTGAATCGGCTTTAGCTGCCTCTAAGGATTATAGGATTTATTACCAGATGGGTGTTGCCGAAGAAAAGATGGGAAACAGTGAAGGCGCAATAAAAGATTATCAGGATGCCATTAAGGCGAACCCGAATTTTGATGCTACGTATAATGATCTTGGGAATGTTTATTATAATACCGGTAACTATAAAGATGCGATTGAATATTTTCAAAAGTATATTGACAAAACCAATAATGAAAATCTAAAGGAAGCTGTTAAGTTTAACATAGCGCTTTCTTATACCGCTCTGGCTACCGGTGCGGAAAAGGCAAAGAATAGCAGGCTTGCTATCCAGGATTTAAAGAAAGCTGTCAGCTTTAATAACTATGATATAGCATACTTAAATCTTGCCAGGCTGTATTTTGTTTCCAAGGAATACAGCGGCTGTATAGAAGCTGCGCAGAACGCGATTAAATATAAGAAGAACATCAGCGACGGCGGCGCTTACTATTATATGGGCATTGCGTATAGCAAGAAGAACGACCTGAAGAAGGCAAAGGAATGTCTGCTTAAGGCTAAAAATGATCCGACGTATGCAAAGTTTGCCCAGCAAGTACTGGACGGTATGAAATAGAGATTTCCGTTCTTTCAATCTATTCCTTATTCCAACTGGAACTGCCCTAAAGACTGCATATCAGCAGGTGTTTGGGCAGTTCCTATTTGTTGGAGTATAGCTAAATGTTAGGGGACAATCGATATTAAGCTCTTAACTTTCATTTCCTCTCAAAGTTTGTTTATTGAAAAGTTATCTTGATTTATTTGATTTCAAATTACAGTTCCGTAAATTTCCTCCGTTTAAGAAATTGAAATTTGTTATAACCGGGAACGTGAGGGAGTATTTTTGTCGTGTTGCGATCATTTGGGAATCTTATCAACGATTGGAAAATTATAATTAAATAAATTGTTTACTACATCTTTTCCGAAGTAACCTGATTTTACACTATATGTTATGTACAGTTTAGAAAAATAATTTTATACTGAATAACGCCGGTACTTCCTCTTCTCTCCGTATATACCGGCGGGATTAATTACTATAATCTCGGAGGGCTCGATATGTTAAATCTGTTGATCATAGACGACAACATCTCCTTTCTGGATGATGCCGGGCGTTTGCTTAAGGATAATTACAAAGTCTTTAAGGCAGATGACGGCAGAAAGGGAATTGACATACTCAGGAACGAAAACATTTCTATTTTGCTGCTTAGTCTGAATCTGCCGGACCCGGATGGGCTTGAAATTCTTAAAAAGGTTCATGAAGAGATTGACCCCGATATGCCTGTAATTGTTTTATCCGGTGATACCGGGGTAGATAGTGTTGTAAAAGCGATGAGCCTTGGCGCTGCCGATTATATTAAAAAAGATATTAAGCCTGCCTTGCTTCATCAAAAAATTATTTCTTCAATTGATAAGCGCAGGATGAGCCTGGAGCTTAAAATGCTTAAGGACTCTCAAGACAGTAAGAACGAATATTTTGTCTGTACAAGCAGTGGAATGCGGAAGGTGTATTATGAAATTTCCAAAATTGCATTCTCGAATGCCGATGTACTTTTAATTGGAGAGACGGGCACCGGCAAAGATATTGTTGCTTATGAAATCCACAAACGCAGCAAGAGAAAGGATAAGCCGTTTGTCGAAATATCTCTTAACTCTCTCAGCGATACATTAATAGAATCCGAATTATTTGGTTATGAGAAAGGAGCCTTTTCCGGCGCAGACACTGCAAAGACAGGCAAGTTCGAAGCGGCTAACGGCGGTACTATTTATCTGCCCGAAATATCGGATATAAGCGAGAGGATTCAGGCAAAGCTTTTATCGTTTATGCAGTATAAAGAAATTTCAAAAGTAGGTCCCGGCAGCGTTAAAAGGATTAAGCTCGATGTAAGGCTGATAATGGCTTCCAATAAAGACCTTTGCTCGCTTGTTAGGGCTGGAAAGCTTAGGGAAGATTTTTATTACAGGATAAATGTAACAAAGATATATGTACCACCGCTGAGAGATAGAAGCGACGGCGTGGAAGATTTATCCGGGTATTTTTTATCAACAAGTATGCGCAGGTATAATAAAAGCTGCATAACATTTAGCCCCGGACTTATTGCCGCAATGAAAAAATACGACTGGCGCGGCAACGTGCGTGAATTAAAAAACTGCATCGAAAGTGCAGTAGTTATGGCAGAGAACGGCGAAGTGCTTACTGTTAATGACTTCCCCAACCTGATAGCGCCTACACTTCAAGAAACGGAAAAGGAAGAGACATTCCAGTCTGCGATGCTGAAAGCCAAGCATGAATACTTTTCAAGACTGCTTGCTGAATTTGAGGGTAATAAAAGCAGAGCGGCAGTAAAAGCCGGACTGTCAAGGCAGGGCTTGCAGAAGATTCTGAAAGAACTGGGGATGGAATAAAAAAATCAATGGAACCTGCCTACCGGACAGGCAGGCGCGGATAACGCTGATTTAGCGGATATCCGCGGATTTTAAAATCAATCGGAGGTGTTATGCTGCATAGTGAGATTACTGAAAAGATTATTAAAGCTTTTTATAATGTTTATAATACTCTTGGCTTTGGTTTCCTGGAAAAGGTTTACGAAAACTCGATGAAAATTGAGCTAATGAAAATGGGAATGAAGGTCGAAAGCCAAAAAAACATTAAAGTACATTACCTTGGCTATGAAGTAGGGGATTACTTTGCTGATTTAGTAGTAAATAGTCTGGAGATAGTCGAGCTTAAAGCTGCCGAATCTTTGTGTGAAGAGCATGAAGCGCAGCTAATCAATTATTTAAAGGCAACCAACATAGAGGTGGGACTTCTTTTAAATTTTGGTAAGAAAGCAGAGTTAAGAAGGAAGATATTTATGAACGAAAATAAAAAACATAGTAAGCAATGAAATCAATAGAACCTGCCTACCGGACAGACAGGCGCGGATAACACGGATTAAGCTGATTATCGCGGATAATAAAATCCGCGTAAATCCGGCAAATCCGCTCAATCCGCGTTCTATTTTTTTACTGCCAACCACCGTTTACACTATTGTAAACCACCGTTTTCACTACTGTCTATCTTGCATTAAAAATTTTAGTAAAACAAAAGCTTCTGCCGATGGTACGGCACTTGAATATGTATTGCGTTATGCAAAAATGTTTTCTATGAAATTAATATGAGTGAATCTAAAAAACAAAATCAAGCCGATGTTGAGGCAGAAAGTCATTACAAGCTGTGCCCTTCATGCGGCAATTTCTGCCATGTAAATGAAAAGCAGATATACTGCATAGCGTGCGGGACAAAGATGCTTACCGGATGCCCCGAATGTAAAGAGCCGGTTTTATTCCCAACGGCAAAGCACTGCCATAAGTGCGGGGCGGAATATCAAAAGACAATAGAACACAGATGACTCAGATTTTACAGATAATCGCAGATAGGAGAGGTTGATATTACTGAGTATTTGTATAAAGAACTGACCGACAAAATAATAAAATGCTTTTACAAAGTTTATAATACTCTGGGTTATGGATTTTTAGAGAAGGTTTATGAGAATAGTTTATTGATCGAATTGCGAAAGATGAAACTAAATGCTGAGGCTCAAAAATCAATTAAAGTATGTTACGAAGGGAAACTTGTTGGCGAATACTTTGCAGATATAATTGTTGAAGACAAGGTTATTCTTGAATTAAAAGCTTCTGAGGCGATAATTGAAGAACATGAATTTCAGTTAATAAATTATCTAAAGGCAACAGATATTGAAGTTGGGTTACTTTTAAATTTTGGCAAAGAGCCGCAAATAAGAAGAAAAATATATACAAATGATCGAAAAAAATTTAATCAGTGAGAATCTATTCAGTCTGTGTTATCAGTGTTCTATTGCATTAAAAAATTGATAAGAAAGGATAAAAGCTATGGCAACACAAAATTTAATTTCAGCAAGCCTTACGCCGGAAACGAAAGCGGCTATAGAAGAGAAGTTGAACGGTTTGAAGGCGGATCTCGGTTTCCTTATCTCTATGGTTACCGGCGAGAGGAATGAGTACATAAAAGTCGGTAATATTTTGCTGCCATTCCTGGATAAGGCGCATGGTGTAGCCGCTGCGCATCCGGAAATTCTTCCCGCTGTATTCGATAAGGTAGAATACGACAATGATTACCGGTTGACCAAAGATCTTTATGAAATCGGGTCGAAGATTGCGGAATTACACTCCTCTGTTCAGGCAACTTTATTTGCAGCCAATAGCGATACGATGGTTGAGTCCCTGGACGTCTATGCAGCGGCACAGGCGAACCAGAAAAAGGTGCCGGGTCTTGAGGTTGACGTAGCCGAAATGAAAGCTTTCTTTAAAAAGGGTCCAAGACCGCCTAAGACCCCGCCGCCGGCACAGTAGTGTTTTGCAGTTCACCGGCGGAAGGTACTATGTTATGCGCTCGTTTGGTGAAGATACTTCGTTTCATCACCTTTTTAACGCTTGTTGCTGGATAGTAGGAGTGATAGTCCTTTGAAGAACTCAAGAAGTCCTGTTGATGACTTTGAGGGTACTTCGGAGGACAGATAAAACTCTCAGGACAACTCATTATGGTTGTACAAATGACTTATAAAGCTCTCGCGAGGACTTGATAAGCTTTTTCGAGCACTTAGCAGGTCCTCCGGAGGACTTCCAAAGTCCTTCGGAGAACCCTGAGAGGTTGTTTGAAGGACTAATAAAGTCCCTGTAAGAACTTAAGTAGTGCTTGCGAGCACTATGCAAGTGCCCGGCAGCGCCTGCAAAGAACTCTAAATATGTTCTGAGGTTGTTTAAAGGAAAAGCAGTGCCAGTTTTAGCGTAAGTCTTTTGCGGCTGAATTAGATATGCCGCATCAAGTTCATTGAAATCTTTTGAAGTGGAGCGCAGGCAGACTAATAAACACAGAACCGTTAGTAAGGTAACAGTTCTTTATACCTTGGTTTGTTATCTGTTTGACGCTCCTTTATATAAGCCAAATATAGTCAATTAAATATAAAAGATTGGTGAGAAGATGTCTTTCATAATTGAAGTTTGCTTTAGAGCAAATAATTTATGTTTAAACAGTCAACGGAGTCTCCAATACATTGGGATTGTTTCAATATTGTTACGGTTTCTATTTAATAAATAATCCCTTACCGTAAATGGTTTGGTTCTGCAAATATTGGGAAAAATACTAAGATAATAATAGAAGGTTAGTAAGAATGCAGTGTAAAATATGAATTAAAGTAATAATGAAATTAAATAGGAATTCTATTGAAAAATTTAATTGTTAAAGGATACAGACATGAAAAAAATTATATTTACCCTTATGATGCTACTATTAACCGGGTCAACTTACTGTCAAACATGGCAATGCGATTATTTGAACCCCGGAATAGATACTATTAAAGCTAGCGATTCGCTGGAAATATACGGAAGGATCTATATATCCGGCGTAACTAATGCGGCAGGTAATGAAAATTTAATAAATGCGACGCTTCAATTATGTTCATCTGATAATGATCCGAGAATTGAGACTAATTTGTTAGCTAAGTTCAACGCAGCATTTAATGCAATAGTAG
>JBJKRP010000343.1:0-7218 GCA_046704565.1 Ignavibacteriaceae bacterium
ATATAATACTTTCTTCTCTCTCACTGCGGCGAAGCCGTCCCTTCGGGAGAATCACATCTTCCGCTTCGGTTCCGGCGGCGGAGATAGTAATAGGTTCAATGCATCTATAATGGATTTTATTTCTTCATCATGCTGATCAATCCTTAACTCAAGTTCTTTCAACTTTTGTGCAAGCTCTTTATGCGTGGATAATATTTCACGCAGCTTAACAAATGTCCGGATAATCAGTATGGTTACTTCAATTGCCTTTTCACTATGTAATACTGTAGATAACATTGCTACGCCTTGTTCGGTAAAGACAAATGGCTTAGAACCGCCCAGATAGCTTTTTGATGGTATCACAGATTGTGATACCAGGTCAGTGATTTCTTTTTCATTAAGAGTAAACATGAAATCATTTGGAAAACGTTTGATATTTCTTTTAACGGCTTGCTTTAGTGTTCGGGTTTCAATCCCATATAACACTGCAAGATCGCGGTCAATCATTACTTTCTGTCCCCGTATAAGAAATATTTTTCTCTCGATTATTTCTGCCGGTATAATTTGATTATTATTCATCTCTTCCCATTATATAATATCTCCAGTACGGTTCTATTTGCCAATCGTATCCTTCAGCAGCCGCCTCAACTTGATGCCGCAAATTGCGACTTCAAGTTTCAATTTATTTTTCTTTCTATCCTTCAATGATGCTGCTTGAATATTGTACTTTATATTATAAAATTTTATTTCCGGAGGCTGACCAAAAAGTAAATAATCGCGGTGGCTGAGCTTGTCGAAGCCACTGATTAGCGTTAGAAGGGCATCTCGACAGGCTCGATGCCCGGCTTAACTAACTTTTTGGTCAGCCTCCTACGAAATTTCACTCCAGCCGAAGCCCCTCCAAACTCCGGCTGAAAATTCTGCACGAATTTAACAGGCAGCAATTAGCCACCGGTTCTCAATTCACTATTTCCGACAAAGGCGGATTCGTCATTCTAAATTCCAAATCCTCAATAGCAAATTAAGAATAATTGAATGAAGAAATAAGAATGACTAACGATTGATCAATCAACCACCAACAACCTACAACCAACTACCAACAACCTACTTAACCGGCGTTTCAGGACCCGCCCTCTGAAGCAATTCTATTGCGCAGGAGGATTTTCCGGCGGAGTGTCGGTGCCGCCGTTGCTGCCGCCTCTATCTATTATGTTGTTTGCAGCTTCGAACTTTATATATAACGCCGGATCGTTTTCTCTAAAGCTTAGCATCAATCTTTCAAGCACCTTTATCTTTGCATCGGATTTTTTGATAAGCATCTTTATTGTTGCGTTTGCGCCTTGCTTTGTAATTTTGCCTGCGCTTAAATCGCCGTACTTTTCTATAACCTGGTTCAAAGCGCTACGCGCCGCTGTCCTTTTGTCGGCGGTTATACCGTACGGCTCAAGCCCGGCGCCTATCTCATCTGCTTTGTCAAAAACCTTTTCAGCATATACCGGCACCTCGGACTCGCGCATCTTAGATAGGGTCCTGGTGCTCACATCGGCAAAAGTAAACAGCTCGGTATCGCCCGCCGCATCTGCGTAGCCGTAGAGCGCCCCGGTAAAAACAAGCACTGTGCGCGTAAGTCCTGTAAGCGAGGTATCCTTGGAGACGGTCTTTCCTTTTGTACCGCCTTCAAGCGCCTTTATGTTTAACCCGATTTCCCTGTGCCATGAGCTTAAATCGGTAAACACGCCGTCAAGCGCAGGAACACCGGATAACCCGGATTTTTGATCATTATAAAACGCGCCCAGACTTCCGAGCCGTTCATATTTGTTCTTTTCACGGTTATTCATATTAGTCGCTCCTTTCAACTTTGTTTTTAAATTGTTTAGCTAAAATGAAATTGTCGTTCTCTGTTTATGTTCAGACTATAACCGTTATAAAAGTCTCTTTTTTTACTGTAATCAAATTATTTTCAGATTCACATCGATAAAGCCTTCTGTAATGTGATGCCGGCTTATTGTAATTTATCTTCTAACCGTTGTAAGATTAAAAAAACCGGTTGTAATATTTAAAAAACCAACTGCGAGATGTCAAAATCCAACTGTAAGCAGCCAAAATCCAATTGTTAGCTCTCAAAAACCTATTGTAAGATTATGAAAATCAACTGTAAGCTGTCAAGAATTAATTGTAAGTTGTCTAAAACGGGTTGTAAGACGGTAATACCCGGTTGTAAGCTGTCTAAAATCAATTGTAACTTCTTAGGAACTAAATGCAGGCACCTTTACCGGGGGGAAATTTGTCATTGGCAATTGGCAAATGGTCATTCACCCTGTCTACCAACAATTAGAGGCAGGTTCGCGTCATTCAATTCTATCTATCTGTAGATAGGTTTGTTGCCATTCAATAGGCATTCATAGCTATTAAACGATTGAATAACCGCCTAATCGCAATTGAATGACAACCGAATGACCATCTAATGACAATTGAATAACCACTGAGTGATCACTTAACGACCGTCGTTACGCTTCAATAATTCAAAGAACAACATATTAATCAGTTCCTTTGAAATCGAACCACGACAAAACAAATCTTTTTATCTAAGCTTATGCGCCGAATCTAAATGTTGCGCGTATTAAAAAATCTATTGTAAAAAATCTATTTAAGAAGAACCCCGGTTTAAAGAATTAATTGCCCCTACAAAACTCCGCTTTGCAACTAATTCTTTAAGTCAGTCTATATTATTATTGCAGTTTGTTATTATAAGATGAATTCTCACTTTAGAATCCCTTTCTCTAAAATTTTTTTAAACATCCTGTATTATTTTAGCGAATAAAGGATTAAGAAACAATAGGAGGGTAAAAAAAATTAAATTTTTCCGTTTTGCGTTACGCGCCGGCTTAATTTTGTAAATTATACTCCCCTGCGTGTAAACATTGAAATTACGATGTTTTTTTTGATTCTGATTATTTCATCCGGGAATTAACAAGTAATTTGAAGCCGGCTGATAGTACTTGATATTCAAGCTCATACGGCGTATTTTTATACTAAACATAAAAGATTCAATTAAATTATCGGAGAGATATAATGGGAAAAACAATGTACGCAACATTCGACGGCAAAGTTTTACGTCCTGATGAATCAATTGAATTAGAACCAAATACCCGTGTAAAAATTACTGTTGAAACCGAAGAAGAACCAAAGATAAAGAGGCTATCATTTCTTCAGACCGCTCGTTCACTTCAGCTTGAGGGACCTTCAGACTGGTCGTTAAACCTGGAAGGCTATCTTTATAAGGGAAATAAAAAGCAATGACAAAAGTATTTCTGGATGCGTCTTATGCTATTGCACTTTCATCTTTAAATGATCAGTATCATCAATTAGCTTTAAAACTTTCGGAAAAACTTGAAGCTGAAAAAATACATCTTCTTACCACCAGAGCAGCAGTAATTGAAATTGGCAATGCTTTAGCAAAACAAAAGTACCGGAGTGCTGCAATTGAATTATTGCATTCACTCAAAGAAGATCCGGAAGTAGAAATCGTACCGCTCTCTGAAGAATTATTTGAACGTGCATTCGCTCTTTATCAATCAAGGAATGATAAAGAGTGGGGAATTACGGATTGCATTTCATTTGTTATTATGAAAGACCATGGTTTGACAGAAGCATTGACGGCAGATGAGCACTTCCAACAAGCCGGATTTAGAACATTATTAAAAGAAACTTGATAAATTCTTTAATATTATCGGGTGAATAAAAAAGGACCCGCGCCGGCGAGTCCTTTTCATAGGGGTAAGTAAATTGAAATATATTTACCGATGTTACGCAACATGCTATATTGAACCCTTTCAGGGTTCGTAAAACATTGTATATTTTTTCCCGAGGGCGATGCCCTCGGCTAATATATTTGTCCCTTGCAGGGACATTATTCTTTAAACTGACGATGTTCCGAAGGAATAGCTATGCCAAAAGCGTCATATATTAAAGGTCGGGGCAACGCCCCGTCAAATAGAAACAAAACCTATTTTATGTACTCTGAAAGAGTTAAATAAAAGAACTGCGTAACTTCAGTTATTTATAAACACCATGCCTTAATTAACGGACCAGGTATTTCCATTGAACAAAGCCTTCTCCAAGTCGCCTTCGCCCTTCATCTTCTTAACCTGATCAATCTGGGCTTCAATCTCGCCGTCGATTGTCGGCTTGCTGACCTGCCTAAACACTCCGACCGGGGTCGGCATGCTCGGATTGTCCGTCATGTGCGCAAGCATAGTAGCAATCAAAAAGCTTTCGTCATTTTCATCATGAACAATCAAGTCTTCAACACGATGCTTGCCTTCGCCTATCTCTACAACCTCAGGCTTGCCGTTATTCAAGACTATGCCTTTATCTTTATTAATACCGAAAATCATCGGCTTGCCATGCTCAAGATAGAGGACTTTATCGTCCCTTGTTTTCTTATCGGTAAGGTTATCGAAAGCGCCGTCGTTAAAGATAACGCAGTTCTGGAAGATTTCCAGAAAGGCAGTTCCCTTATGAGCAGCCGCTCTCTTAATCATAGCCTGAAGATGCTTAGCGTCGCCATCGAGAGCTCTTGCAACAAAGGTTGCGTCGGAGCCCAGCGCAAGCGCTGCAGGGTTAAAAGGATTATCGACGCTTCCGTAAGGAGTTGTCTTTGTCTTCTTCCCTTTTTCCGAAGTAGGTGAATACTGTCCCTTCGTCAATCCGAAAATACTATTATTGAAGAGAAGGATCTTTAGATCGACGTTCTTTCTGCAGGCATGAATAAAATGGTTTCCGCCTATGCTTAACAGATCGCCGTCGCCGGCAGCAACCCAAAC
Source organism: Ignavibacteriaceae bacterium (assembly GCA_046704565.1). GTDB lineage: Bacteria > Bacteroidota > Ignavibacteria > Ignavibacteriales > Ignavibacteriaceae > FEN-1297. Next base: position 4,806 of record JBJKRP010000343.1, read on the forward strand.
AGAGAGTTCCGGTCTTGAAACTTTAACACCCGTAGCAATTGCAGGTGCTCTTCCATGTATCGTATGATAACCATAAGTATTCATATAATAAGGAAAGCGCGATGAGCATCCGATACCGGATATCCAGACAATATTTTCTTTCGGAACATCGATCTTCTCCGGGAACGATCTCTGTACCTGTGCAAGTATAGAGTAATCGCCGCAGCCCGGACACCATCGTACATCCTGATCGCTTGCAAAATCCTTTGCCGTTAATTTTAATTCTTTTACATCCAGGGTAGCGTTCAATTTTGAAATTCCATTATCGCCCATTGCTATTTACCTCCTAACATTTCAACTATTTTATTCTCAAGGTCGGATACCCTGAAAGGTAATCCTCTAACAACATTAAACTGTTCAACCGGGACAAGAAACTCGCTTCTGATCAGCTTAGCCAACTGTCCGAGATTTATTTCCGGTATCAAAACTTTCTTAAATGATCTAAGCACCTGTTCCGTATTCGACGGGAAAGGATTTAAATATCTAAGATGAGCCTGGGAAACTTTCATGCCTGCTTTTCTTGCTTTGATTACGGCTTCCTTAATTGCGCCGTAAGTTCCGCCCCAGCCGAGTACTAATAACTCACCGGACTGCCCGCCGTCAACCTGAAGCAGAGGAATATCCTTTGCAATGCCTTTAACTTTCTTTTCTCTCAGCTTAATCATTAAATCATGATTATCAGGATCATAGCTTACATTACCGGTAATGTTTGCTTTCTCAAGTCCGCCGACCCTGTGTTCCAAGCCGGGTGTTCCGGGCTTTACCCAGGGGCGTGCAAGGTTTTCATCTCTTAAGTAAGGAGCGAAGCCTTCTTTCTCTGTTCTAAACTTTACAGGGATTTCAGGAAGGTCTTTTGCATGAGGAACATTCCAAGGTTCTGAACCATTGCCGAGATAGCCGTCGGTTAAAAGAATAACCGGCGTCATAAATTTTACCGCAATTCTCGCAGCTTCCAGCGCCATGTTAAAACAATCGCTTGGAGTTGCAGCGGCAACTACGGCTACCGGCGATTCACCGTTCCTTCCGTAAACTGCCTGTAGTAAATCTGCCTGCTCCGTTTTAGTAGGAAGACCTGTGCTGGGTCCGCCGCGCTGTACATCTACAATAACGAGAGGAAGCTCGGTCATAACGGCAAGACCAACTGCTTCAGTCTTCAAAGCAAGACCGGGACCGCTGGTTGTAGTAAGCGCAAGGTTACCTGCATAAGCAGCCCCGATTGCGGAAGTAACTCCGGCAATCTCATCTTCGGCTTGGAAAGTTTTAACGCCAAAATTTTTATAGTAGCTTAAGTATTGAAGAATTTCGGAAGCAGGAGTGATCGGATATGATCCTAAGAAAAGAGGAAGCCCGCTTTTTACAGATGCGGCTAAAAATCCAAGTGCAGTAGCTTCATTGCCCGATATGCTTCTATAAATTCCTTTGGGGAGCTTTGCAGGCTCAACATTATACCTGATAGTAAAGATTTCAGTGTTCTCACCGTAGTTATATCCGGCATTTAATGCTTTTGAATTGGCGTCGATATACTCCGGCTTATTTTTAAATTTATCCTTGATCCATTTCATTGTCGGTTCAACCGGTCTGTCATAAAGCCAATACATTAGCCCCAGCGCAAAGAAATTCTTGCACCGCGAAACATCCTTCGGTGAAAGCTTTGTTCCTTCAAGCGCCTTTGTAGTCAGATGAGTAATCGGTACCTGGTAGACTTCATAACCTTTTAAGCTGTTATCTTCCAGCGGACTGGTCTCGTATTTTGCCAACTGCAGGTTCTTTTTATCAAACGCATCGGAGTTTGCAATTATAATAGCTCCGGGTTTTAATTCTGCAATATTCTTTTTAATTGCAGCAGGATTCATCGCTACCAGTACGTCCGGTCTGTCGCCGGGTGTATGAATATCTGCGCTGCTGAAATGGAGCTGGTATCCGCTGACACCGTAAACAGTTCCTGAGGGTGCTCTTATTTCTGCGGGATAATCGGGCAGAGTACTTAAATCATTTCCGAAAATTGCGGTTGTCTCGCTGAACTGGCTGCCTGTAAGCTGCATACCGTCACCGGAATCACCGGCAAATCTCACCGTTACTTCGGTTACTTGCTGAACCTCTTTTTCTTTAATCATTTTATCTATCTCTATAAAAAATTGTAAATGAAAGACCGCAGAAAGCAATCCCACAAAACGTGCCATATAGAAAGTTAGATTTATAATTATAGATCGAAGTGAGGAGAGTAAAAAATGTGAATTTTATCTATAAAATGATATTTTTTCTTCCCATTTGTGGGAATAGAATTGGATGCTTCTTTAATTAGCTTTTCAACTGCGCTTGCCCGCTCTTTTAATTCTCTTAATATGCGGCGTGCTTCGCCTATATCAAGTATATA
>JBJKRP010000344.1:0-2530 GCA_046704565.1 Ignavibacteriaceae bacterium
TCCTGCCAAACAGCGGCGCGTAAATTCTCGAGCATTAGTTCTTTGCTTTAGCTTATTGGATTCACTCATCTGTAATATGGTAAAGAAGACATATTGTAAGAGCCAATCTCTCTAAGGAAGGTATAGGGTATAAAGGTATATGGTATATTATAGGGACGTAGTTCTAAACCATTATACCTCTATACCGATATACCATATACCAATATACCTCTATACATTATTCCTAATTGTATAATCACACTAATACAGGGGTTCGTTTTTATTACACTTCTCTTTATCTATATTTGAACTTGAAAATAATGACGTTAGCACAACTCGATTATATTGTCGCCGTAGATAACTTCAGGCATTTTGCAACTGCCGCCAGCCACTGCTTTGTAACACAGCCAACGCTTAGCATGCAAATCCAAAAGCTCGAAGAAGAGCTCGGCGTAATAATTTTCGACCGCTCCAAACAGCCTGTTGTTCCCACGGATATCGGAATAAAGATTATTCGTCAGGCAAGAACTATCCTGCAGGAATCGGAACGTCTTCAAAATATAATAGATTCGGAAACAGGCGAGTTTAAAGGTACGTTAAAGGTAGGGATTATACCTACAATCGCACCGTATTTAATACCATTGTTCCTGGAATCTTTTGTAAAGAAGTACCCGGGAATAGAATTAATAATAGATGAAATAACTACAAAGGAAATTGTCCGAGCGTTAAATAAAGATCTTCTCGATGTCGGCATTCTTGCCCTGCCTATAAATGCCCCGGACCTTGTAGAGCAGGCTTTGTATTACGAGCCTTTTGTCGCTTATATTTCCAGGAAGCATTCGTTGTTCAAAAAAAACAAAATTGACATGGACGATCTTTCAAGGGATGATTTGCTTCTTCTGAAAGAAGGACATTGCCTTCGCGGTCATGCTCTTAAGATATGTAAGAGTAGCGACAGGGAATGGCGCGAGACCGAAAGAAAGATTCTTTTTGAGAGCGGCACAATTGATACTCTTAAAAAATTGGTTGAGCAGAATTTCGGAATTACTCTTCTTCCTTATCTTGCCGTTAAATATATTGAGACCGAAGAGAAAAAATCTTTAGTGCGGGAGTTTAATCCTCCGGTCCCGAAGAGGGAAGTAGGTTTAATTTATAGTAAAGTCCTTCTTAAAATGCACTTTATTGATGCGCTTACAAAAGAGATTTTGAAAGTGATTCCCAAAAGTCTGCTGGAAAAGGAAAACAGCTTAATAGTAAGGTAAATGTTCAAGACAAAAAGAAAAATTAATTTTTATGATTGCGATCCTGCGGGGATACTTTTCTTTGCCAGGATATACGAGCTTTGTCATTCCGCTTACGAGGAGATGATTGCAGGCTTTCACTTAAAAGAGGATTACTGGAACAACGATGAATACGTGGTTCCTATCTTAAACAGCGAAGCTCATTACCGCAAGCCAATCAAGTACGGAGAAACAATTACAATTGAAATAAATGTAACAAAGCTTAAGATGTCTTCCTTCGAGCTTGAGTACCATTGCTTAAACAGCATGAGTGAAGAATGTAATGTTGTAAGGACTGTACATATCTTTGTCGATAAATCTTCATGGAAGAAATGCGGGATGAAGAAAGAAATACGGGATAATCTTGCTTTACACAGCTTGTAAAAGATTCCCGTTCCCGGATACCGTATTCTCGATTTTATATAGTACTGATAATTTAACATTCTAAATTTTTTGATAAGAATTATATAATCCGGGAAAGCCGGTCGCCAAACTTCGAGAGTCATCGGAATTTTCCAAAACAAATCCGGTATTCGGTTACGTTGTTCGTCTGCATTCCGGCGTTAACTATTGACGTTATACGATTCCCGCGAAGACGAGGCTTGCTTAAGCGGATTTTCTATTTTTTGCTAAGCTTGAAGATGATGTTTCTACTTATCTACAACAAAATCTCTTAGTTTTTCTTTCTGCACTTTTCCCAATTCAGTTTTTGGTAATTGTTTTAGGAGGAATATCTTCTTAGGCTGTTTGTACCCCGGCAGCTTATCTTTCAGAAAGTCTTTCAGTTCATTTAATGAAATTATGGATTTATTTTTAGTAACAATCGCTGCCGCCACGGACTGTCCCCATTCTTTGTCTTCAATTCCAAAGACGCAAGCTTCTTCAATGTCCGGATGAGTAAGTATCCGCCTTTCGACTTCAAAAGGATTTATATTTTCACCGCCCGATACAATTAAGTCATTTCGCCGCGCTTCGACGAACAAATAACCGTCCGCATCAAGGTGACCATAGTCGCCGGAATAAAATACATCTTTGCTAAACTTTTTAGAAGTCTCTTCCGGGTTCCCTAAATAACCTTTAGCTACGGACTGAGCCTTAACAACAATTTCGCCAGTGTTCTTGAAATACAGCGCGTTTCTGTTTTCATCAAGAATAAATATTTGATTAGGTGGAATTGCCTTGCCTGCAGAGTTCGGCTTAATTTTAAATTCTTCCGCAGTTAAAGCCGTAACAAACGAAGCAGTCTCGCTTGTTCCGTAAGACTTGGATAC
>JBJKRP010000345.1:0-3311 GCA_046704565.1 Ignavibacteriaceae bacterium
TTGCAGTCTTGCGCGGGAAGAGGGCAGAAAAAAATCAGAAGAGATAAACAAAGACAAATCGGAACCACCGGAAGATAACAGACCGGAATTTCATTTCTTCGATGAGGATGTACTTAACACTTTTATAGAAGAATTTGAAGACGCTAAAATTATAAACAAGATGTATGCTTATTTAAACGGGACAAAGCTTCTTGACGACGTTGAGTTTGAACATGCGATGAAAGTACTCGAATATGCAGACCCATTCACGCCTATAGAGTTCAACGAAGATTGGCGGGCGGGAATTGTAAATGCCGCCGGAGAATATACAAGGAAAAAACTGCTGGAAGAGCTGCCCAAAGCCTACCGGAATTATCTTTTCAGGTTAAAGAGCGGTCTGGCTTTTGAGATGGGTGATAAACACAGATATGACTTCATAAGAGATATTTACGCCGATTTAATTCTGCGAGGTCGAAAGCTAAACGGCGAGCCAAGGGATTTTAATTTCTAATCGTTGGCAAGGATGTGGGTTATTGGCAGCCGGTTGTATGTGGTATGCGGTTGGAAGATTCTTCATTTGTCATTCAACATTCTTCATTCCAATGCCAATCAGATAGGAAGAAGAAGCCAATCAGATAGGAATCAGACGGGGCGGACAGATGCTTTATGATGTGATATCCGCAGTAAATAACAAACTTAAAGGACGTTTGGGAATTGACGAAAATGAGGGAGACCAAAATGAAAATAAACAATATTATTCAAATTGACCGCTTATTAAAACGATTATTTTAGCCGCTAAATGACACTAATTTTCACGAAGATAATTATAAAACTAATTAGTGTTATTCGTGTTAATTAGTGGCTTAAGAGAATTTTGCATTTAGACGGACAAAATGAGTGAGATTATTTATTAAAGCAGAATAATATGAAATATCGAAGGAATGAAAAAGCTGCCAGTGCAAAAGTCTGATAAAAAGCACTTAGCAATAAAATAATTTTCTTTGATAAATGAATGCGTTTTGATAAAATTTAATTAAATTGAAGCGTTTATTTATAGAATTTTCCGGGGACTATGATTAAAGTTTCTGTTTCGCCATTCAAAAACGTAGATAAGGTTTATGATAAGATTAAGCCTGATCGAACGGAACTCACCAACTCAAAAGGACAATTAAGTTATACCTTAATGGTATTATGTAAAAATCAATTGGGTAGGAATTTTGGCTTCATTTAGGATAAACGAAAAAGAAACCAGGTATTCCTTAATTGATCCTCAACTTGAAAAAGCGGGATGGAACCTTTCAGATCATACCCAGGTTGGTTTTGAGATACCTATACAGAATTATGATAAAACTATAGTAACCGGATTTACAGATTACTCGCTTAACAAAGAAAACGGAGAAGTGCTAGCTGTTGTAGAAGCAAAGCGGACAAGCCGTGATGCACGTGTAGGAAAAGAGCAGGCTTTTGAATATTCATTAGAAATTGAAAAGAAGCAATCGTTCAGACCATTTATATTTCTTGCAAACGGCGATGATATTTTTTTCTGGGACAGTGAGAATGCGGCGGAAAGACATGTTGCCGGGTTTTTCTCACGGGAAAATTTAAACCGGCTTCTTCATTTAAAGAAAAACAAAAAACCTTTAAACACCATAAACGTAAAAGATAAAATTGTAAACCGGAGCTACCAGGTAGAAGCGATTAGAAGAATTTCTGAAGCGATTGAAATTAAAAAAAAGAGGAAAGCTCTTTTAGTAATGGCAACGGGTACGGGCAAAACAAGAACAATAATGGCTCTGATTGATGTTTTGCTAAGAGCCAACTATGCACAAAAAATTTTATTTCTTGCAGATAGAGACAGCCTGGTGGAACAAGCACTAACGGATGGATTTAAGTCTTACCTGCCGGACGAATCAAGAGGCAGGATTAGAACCTACGACATTCCCAAAGAAAAGCGTCTCTTTGTTTCAACACTGCAAACACTTGAAGTGTGCTACGATAAATTTACGCCTGCTGATTTCGATGTTATTATTTCAGATGAATGTCACCGTTCGATCTATAATAAGTTTACGGATGTTCTCGCTTACTTCGACGCAATTCAAATAGGATTAACCGCAACGCCTGCAGATCTTATAGAAAGGGATACATTCAAATTTTTCGAATGCCAGGGCAAAACCCCTACCTTCCTTTATACCTTTGAAGATGCTGTTAAAGAAGAATACCTGGTCGATTTTAATGTTTACTCTGCGCAGACAAAATTCCAAAGAAAAGGAATTAAAGGTATAAACCTAACCGAAGAAGAAAAAGAATCATTAAGGCAAAGAGGAATTGACCCGGATGATTTGAACTTTGAAGGCACCGACCTTGAAAAGAAAGTTACCAATAAAGATACACTCCGTGCGCAGTGGGAAGAATTTATGGATTATTGCCTTAAAGATAAATCGGGACAGCTTCCGGGCAAATCAATTGTCTTTGCGATTACGCATAAGCATGCGTTAAGTTTAGTAAAGACCTTTAATGAGATGTACCCGCAATATGAAGGAAAGCTCGTACAGGTAATTGATTCTAAGATGGAACGCGCAGACAGGCTTCTTAATAAATTTAAAAAGGAAAGCCTTCCGCGTATTGCAATTTCGGTTGATATGCTTGATACAGGTGTCGATATTCCCGAAGTAGTAAATCTTTCTTTTATGAAGCCTGTAAGCTCTCAAATAAAATTCTGGCAGATGATAGGCAGGGGAACACGTAACTATGAGGCATGCAGGCATTTTGATTGGCTGCCGAACGGGAAGAAGGAAAATTTTCTAATTGTCGATTACTGGGAAAACTTTGAAGTAATAAGAAAAGAAGACGATGTAAAACAGATACCTGTGCTTGTTACAATATTTAAAACCAGGCTTGCAAAGCTGCTTATTTTTTTAGGAAATCAAAATTGCGAAGATGCAAAAAGGATAATAAGAGATTTAAGAAACGATATTGCGAAGTTACCGCTGAAATCTTTTTCGGTAAAAAAAATATTTAAAGAAGTAAAAGAAGCGTGGGATGATGATTTCTGGAATTATATAACGGCGGTGAAAATAGAATTCCTTAAAATGAAAGTCGCTCCTTTACTTAGATTTGTACCGGATGTAAACTCAAGCGAAGCATTCTTTACAAGCAAGATGGAACGCTGCGGTCTTTTTCATTTGCAAAAGAAAGATAAAAGCATAATTATTGAATCGATAAAAGAAGATGTATCGCTGCTGCCGACAAACCTTGCGCAGGTTGCGGAAAAAATAAGTTTTGTTAACGCTGCCCTCTCCAATGAATTCTGGGCAGATGCAACCTTAGAGGGT
>JBJKRP010000346.1:0-15261 GCA_046704565.1 Ignavibacteriaceae bacterium
CATTACGGCGGCGTTGATGATCTGAACAACCGCAGCGGATTTTTCCCCGCGGCATTTACGCCAAAAGAAAATCCTTTCTACTTTGCCCTGCCTTATAATGATTTCGACGGGAATGGGAACAGAAGACAGAGCGCCTACAATATGATTTATTGGGCAAAGGATAAAAGCTGGTCGACGTACGAATCAATGTGCAAAAATCAATGGATTAAAATTACGAAAGATTCACGATCGGTCTTTGCACAGTGGGAAGACTGCGGTCCGTACTTTTGCGACGACTCTAATTATGTCTTCGGAACATCGCTGCCGCGCAATCAATACTTAAATAACAGCTCCGGCTTAGATGTTTCACCTGCAGTGAAAGAATACCTTGGACTTACCGGATTAGATACTGTTTCGTGGCAATTTGTAGATTCCTCAGACGTACCTTCCGGTCCGTGGAAACTAATTGTTACTACTTCTCAAATCGATTGGGGACAGTAAGGCTTAAGTCAGCTTATACTTGCTTGAAAGCGTTTTGTCCAGTCAGCCAGAGTTTCAAGAAGAAGCTTAATGCGTTCCTTAACTGAATCATCTTTCAAGTTGCCGTCCTTATCAAATTTTTCAATCGAATTCGGAACGAACACCTCCGGTTTATTGAAAGTAAACATGTTTGTATAAACCGCAAGCTGTCTTAAATGATATTGAGCGCGCGCGGTACCCATAGCGCCTCCGGCTCCCATCATAGCAAACGGCTTGCCGTTAAGCGGCGAATCCTTAACAGGTCTTGACGCCCAGTCAATCGCATTTTTCAAAACGCCGGCGATTGAATAGTTATATTCGGTTACTGAAATCAACAAGGCATCCGCAGCCGCTATTTTCTTTTTGAAATCTGCAACTGCAGCGGGCGGTGCAGCCTCAAGATCACCGTTGTACAAAGGAATATTTGCCAGGCTATAAATTTCCATTTCCATGTTTGCGGGCATAACTTCCTGCGCCGCGCGTAAAAGACCGGTATTGCATGAAGCTTTCCTCAAGCTTCCCGCAAATCCCAGCAAGCGAATTTTTTTTTCGGTCATGATACATCTCTCTTTCTTTATTAATCATAGTGGTCTAATTCTGAAAGCAGATCGAGCAGATCCAGATGCTTTGTACTCATCTGGAGATGTCCTTCATCATCAATCGGCCATTGATCCAGCGGTCTGTCGCAATAAAGCTCCACACCGTTGCCGTCCGGATCGGTAAGATAAATTGATTCCGACACGCCGTGGTCCGAAGCGCCTTCTATCGGGTAATTTACCTCATACAACCTTTTTACAACGCGGGCTAATTCTTTTCTGCTTGGGAAAAGAACTGCAAAGTGATACAATCCGGTATGTCCTGGCGGCGGCGGCGCTGCGCCCTTGCCCTGCCACGTGTTTAAGCCTATATGATGATGGTAGCCGCCCGCTGATAAAAATACCGCAGAGTCACCGAATGTTGTTGTAATTTCAAATCCGAGCAGGTCGCGGTAAAACTTTAGCGAACGCTCTATATCCGAAACGGTCAGATGAATGTGCCCGATCTTTACGCCGGGGTGGATAATATTTTTTATTGGAGCCATTTTATTAATATTTTTTTTTGTGTTGTGAAGTTACGATAAAAAAATACTTATTGAAATTAATTTAATCATCCCGGTTGCTACTTGAGAAATTGAGCAATCAGTCCGCCGGGTTTTATCAAATCTTTAATATCCTTATAAGGAATAAACACGCTCGGTGCTCCTAGTGCGTACGGTCCTATCTCGTACTGACCAAAGCGGAAGCGCAAACCAGTCCTGGTAATGCAGAAGTTATTGTTAAGATGAAATTCATTTTTATTTATAAAGTAGCCGGCTTGCTCAAAGCTTTCGCCGGGTTTAATATTATATGTTTCCCGGAATATTTTCTCACCTATTTTATCAAGCCCGGTTTTGTAACCGGCATTTAATAAATCATCAAGAGAAATTATCCTGCCTTTTTTCAAGTCGTAGTTCGAGTAGATAAAAAATGTCAAGGGGTGAGCGCCGCCTTCAAAACGGAACTCAACATCTTCAAGAGACAGGATATTATCGGAGTTATAAATAACATCTGTAAAAAATGAATTTTCCCAGACCGGATGGTAGTCTTTCGGAAGTGAAGTATCGCTGACGAATTCTTTATACCTGCGAACAAAGTCATTCATCATTTCGTCATAGCTTTTCCATGTTACATTCCTTTCTCCGAAGTTATAATCCTGAAGGAAAGTCTTTTTAAGGCTGTCGTTAATTGTAGTCTGAGCTTCGCTGCCGGGAAGATTTATTATTACCGGGTAATGGAAATCAATGTCGGCTTTTTCATCTCCATTTATATAATGCTTTGAAAAGCTCTTTATCTCAAGAGGTGCACTGCCGGCTGGATATTTTTCATCAAGCGAGAATTCAAGCATTGTCTTAGAGCCGGGCTTTTCCCAATAGCCTTTTATTTCATGCTCATTAATAAACCTGCCTTTGAATTCGCCCGAAACAACCGGCATATAATTGGTGTCGTACTGCCCTGTTTCTTCTCCAAGATAAATGCTGCCGTCATCGTAAATACGGCTGTCGAAAGTAAAGAAGATCGGTATGCCTTTCCTTTCGTAATAATAATTTCCGTCAACCATTGTATCGCGCCCGGTCAGGTTCATTACTATCGGATATTTCCCTCCGATAGTTCCTTCAAGCCTTTTATAAAAATATTCCGGGAGATTTACACCTGAAGAATCCTTCAGCGCCTCACTCTCGTTTCTACTTTTAATTACTCCATTGGCAGAAGAAATCACAAGCAAGAGCCCAGCCATCATAGAATAAAATACTTTAATCATTTTCATCCATTGAAATTTGTTACTCCTTCTTCGTCTAACCGGCTGTACCGCGGCAAGTTGGAATTTGTAATTTGAAGTTTATCATTTCTTATTTGTTATCTTGTTCGAAATCTCTTCCATCAGTTCAATCTGTATCTGCTGTATTTCCATCATCCTTTGCCCGTGCTGCAAAAGCAGATGGTCAACCTTGTCGTTCAGAAGCCTTATCTCAAGCTCGGCTTTAAGGTTTACCTGGTAGTCATGAAGTGCACGCTGCCTGTCCTTATCTTCCTGCCGGTTCTGGCTCATCATAATTATAGGAGCCTGGATTGCCGCGAGACAGGATAAAATCAAGTTAAGAAGAATAAACGGATACGGATCGAACGGGTGAGCGGCAATTACATAAATGTTTATCGCCATCCAGACAAACAAGAAAATACCAAAGATTGAAATGAACGACCAACTCCCGCCGAACTTAGCAATATTATCGGCAAGCCGTTCGCCGTAAGAAAGGGCGTGATCCATTTCCTCGCTCATATTTTTTGAAAGGATATCCTTATCGGCAATGCTGTCTAAAACTTCTTTCTCCACCGAGGATAGATTTCCGGTTTCATCTTCCAGGATTTTCTTAACATAATTATTCCTGTACTTATTCAGGTCATCAACGCAGATAAACCCCTCCTGTTCCCAGTCAAAGCCGTCCGATCTGATCAGCGCGACAATCGACTCTCTTACGGAAAGAGCCGGCATAAGCTCCGAAATAAATTTTTCTTTCTTGCATACCTGGCATACGTTCTTTAATCTTCTTGAGCTCTGCATGTTCTATCTTCCCCCCTCAAAGTTAAATTCCTTCTTCATTTTTCAATCCTTAAATATTTTTATGATTACATTTTCCCAAGTAAATAAGCTTTCCTTTTCTTCTCCGGAAATTTCTCTATAGCGTACCGGAGCATTGTCCGCGGCATCGTTTTGTAATGCTTCTTAAGAAATGACTCTTCGACTTTAATATCGCGCTTGCCTATTTCCCTCAGCATCCAGCCAACCGCTTTATGTATCAAGTCATGATCGTCATGCAATAATTTCCCTGCTATCGAGACTGCCTCCTTAAACTGATTTGCCTTGATGAAGTGAAATGTTGCCAATATTGCAATTCTTTTTTCCCAAAGAATTTTTGATGATGCAAGCTTACCAAGAATTTTTTTATCCTTATCAATTAAATAAGCACCGACAATCTGCGGCGCTGAGAGATCGACTAAATCCCAGTTATTTATTCTGGCTGTATTTTTTAAGTAAAGCTTATAAATTTTATTCTTTTCCTCATCCGTACACTTTAGAAATCTTAAGACCAAAATCATTAGTGCGGCTAATCTTTCCTCATGTATTCCGGATAAAAGAAGCTCCTGAACATCATCAAGTAAAAGATCAAGATGCTTCTTCACAATGCTGCGTAGTACCGGCACCTTAATCCCGATAAAGACGTCGCCCTCGCCGTATTCGCCGGGACCTGTTTTAAAAAACCACTGTAAGTTTTTTGCCTGCTCCTTGTCGGAGCTTTTCTTCAAGTCATCTCTTAATTCAGTCAGGCTCATTTTTGTCCTCTAATTTATGTACTTCAAAAATATCCAGAACATATTAAAAATCACATACCTGGAAGCATATAACTGTTATGTTTATTTCTACTTAAACAATGAAGGAGTATACTATGAAAAAGAAATTCGCATTTATACCCGCAATTGCGTTTGTAATTCTACTGGCAGGATTTACAACTCCGCCGTCAAGCGGACAAAAGAAGGTAAAGACAAACTATAAGGCAGTACTCTTGGCGAAGATGCTTCCGTCAAATGGTAAAACAAAAGCTAAAGGCTATGCAGCCTTTGATTTTAGCAAGAACGGCAAATCAGTATTCTACAAAGTTTTTTGCTATAATATTGACCATGTAACAATGGCTCATATACATCACGGAATGTTTCCTAAGATGGGTCCGATAGCAGTATGGCTTTACAAGGGAAAAGTAACCGGCAAGATAAACGGCTTACTGGCTAAAGGAACTATAACGAATAAAGACGTGAACCTTGATTCTCTCCGTACCTGGATAATGCATAAGGACGCATTTGTGTTAGTCCACACTCAAAAATTCCCGAATGGAGAGATAGGCGGAACTATACACTAACGGCTCAGAGACACTTTGTTGTAATAATGGAGTAGTGGAACGTTGGAATAGAAGCATCCAATATTCCATCGCTCCATCATTCTTCTAATGTGATCTTACAGGCAGTAATCTCTAATAAGATTTTTGAGAATCCTATTTCTTCGTAATCCCTATAATCCAATCACCGATTGTCTGCAACGCAACCGGGGAGATAGTCTCTTCAATGCTGCTATACTCAGACGGCAAGCCCGTCTTTGCGGTTTGAAAGAGATGATTCAAACCGGGCAATTCTTTCACTTCAAAATTTTTGTTGCCGCCATCCTGCAAAGCCTTTTTGATTCCAGCTAAGTCTTCTTTAGCCGGCACCTGAACATCCTTAGAGCCGTCGATGGCAAGAACCGGGCACTTTACCTTTTCGAGAACCGGATACGGATCATAACGAATAAGGAACCTGGTATCGGGGTTCATCATCGATTGCAAATAAAAGTTAAATAGAGCCTTGGTATCTTTGATCTCATTTTTAGCCTCGCTGCTCAAATTATTATAATGGTCATAAAATATCTTTCGCAGTTCATCAGCAGTTTGGCTGCTGTCTTTTCCCTGCTTAATGGCATCGAACATTTTCTTATTAAGCCCGACGCCGTCTTTAATTATGCTTTCGGGTATGCCGCTCAACCTTTCTATTTCTTCTTTTTGCGTCAGCAGTATTTGATCGCCGGGTATTCCCGGACCAGCCATCAATACAATGAATGCAACGTCCTTTGTTTCATCCGCAACCATAGGGGCGATCATGCCTCCTTCGCTGTGCCCGATAAGCCCGATCTCCTTAGGATTTATTTCCTTCCTGCTCTTAAGATATTCTACGCCGGTAAGAACGTCGGATGCAAAGTCTTTCGAATCAGAGGCGGCAAAGTCGCCGGTTGATTCGCCGATGCCTCTATCGTCAACGCGAAGAACCGCGATGCCGCGGCGGGTCAGGTAATCAGCCAAAACCAAAAAAGGCTTATGCCCGAACAATTGCTCATCTCTATTCTGCTGACCGGAACCGGTTATCAAAAGTACAGCGACAAAAGGTCCGCCGCTCTCCGGCATTGTTAACGTGCCGCCCAGTCTTATCCCCGCAGATTTATTTTCATAGACAACATCTTCAACTTTATAAGGAAAGGGCGGTTTCGGTTCCTGAGGTCTCTTGATTTCTGTTTGACTTGCCTTTTCTACCTTTTCAACTTTCTTAAGGACAAGCGGAAAGCTCCGCCCCATCTGATTCCACGTTCCGGCAAAAGAAAGACTATCCGGGTTGTATTCTCCTTGATAATAACCTCTAACAGTATTGCTTTCAAGCCTCAGGTTTTTGCCGTCAAAGGAAATTGAGTCGACGGCAAAGTCCCTCGACGTTTGGTCCGGGCTTTCCATTATTGCCTTCAAATTTCCCTGTGTATCTTCGGAAATCTTAAAGACAATTCTTAATTGACCGTTAGGTACCGTGAGCGTACCTTGCCATATGCCTTTGATATCGTGATTAGAGCCCGGTAAATTTTTAGCTTCAGCCGTGAATAACAATGCAATCATTAAAGCGATTGCCGCAACAAGAACTGAAAATTTTAATCTCATTATTATATCTCCCATTGGTTATAGAAAAAATTAATTGTTTATTTCAAATCATAAATCCGGCTTGCCTGGTGCCGCTTCTTTCTCCAGCTTCCTAAAAAGGAAATACGGATAAATAAATGCGGTGTACAGGGCAAGAGGTATAAGAACAGCGAACAAAGAAATTGAAAACGATACCTTTACGACTGCCAGGATAATTAAAAGTAGACCGGCTAAGACAAATAATTTTCCCGATAGTCTGTGGGTTCTGTACCAGACAACCTCCGAGGCAAGCGTCCAGGGCGACCTGATACCGAAGAAGAAATTTCTTGGAAGCTTTGGCAAATAGTTGCCCATAAGGATAAACAGCAAACCCATGCCCGCTCCGAGCAGATCGCTTCTAAGCCTGCCGGATTGAGCCGATATAAAAGTAAGCAGCATAATAAACACGATAAATAAAACCGCTATATCTCTGAGAATTAGAAAGACGTTGTAATTCTTTTCAAGCTTCTTTTTAAACGGATCGATATATGGAAGGAATGTCAATAACAAATAGATTAATACCGGCAGGCAAACAGCCAGCATAGTAAACGATTGCTTGCTTGAATATCCGTTGGGCATACCGTCCCCGTTAAAATGCGAAGGTACAATAGCGGGCAGCTTCGGGTAGAAATATGCAGCAGCTAAGACGGATATAACAATCATACCCAAGGCAAAGATGTCCCTCTTAAAATTCCATTTCATTTTATCACCTTTTCTTTTTTAATTGAACTAAAAACTCCATCGCCGAGTCGATTACGGACATGTTTAGAGAATATCTGATAAATTGTCCTTCCCTCTCCCCGTCAATTATCCCCGCCCTTTTCAGAGAGTCAAGATGATGGGACAGAGTGGGCTGGGTAATCTTTATCTCCTCAAGGAGCTCGGAAGGAGTCTTGGCTTTCTGTTTCAGGCACTGAACAATCTGTTGCCTGGTGGGGTCCGATAAAGCTTTAAAAAATTCTGAGAATGACTTCATATCGATATATGTACGAATCTACATATGTAAATATAACGTATCGTAAGTTATTTTCAAATAGTCTGTATTAAAAAAGAGAAATCCTTTAGGAGAAAAGGAAATACCTTAAGGGGGAAAGAATTACTTTCAGAGAAAGCTTGAAAATCAATATATTCGAATAAAATATATGGGAAAGACAGTTGTGGGAAAATTAAACTTTCGTGCAGAACCGCTTAGATAATTAAACTATCGAACTATATACCCAATATCTCGAAGATACCGGGTGTTAGAGGCATACCCTCATTCTTCCGGGAAATAATCTACCCTTTTATAAATTTCCACACTGCCGGTCATGTTGTTTTTTAATTGCAGCCGGTTTGCTTTTACAAAGAACATCCACTTCTCAAACTGTCCCTGCTTAGAAGCAAAATTAAATATAATGTTGCTGTTATAGATGCTGAACCTTCCCTTCAAAGTTTGCAGCGGCAGTCTGAAGAGCCACCTTCCATCTTTGGTAAACCTTGAAAAGGCTGTCCTGCCTCCCGGGTAACGCCAGATATAGCTTCCTTCAATGCTCTTGCCCCGATGCCGTTTTCCTTTTATCCTGAACATCGATATTATTTTCTCCTTTCCTTTCCGCGGAAAGCTGATGATCAAAGAGTCTTTTGTTTGCCGGACGAAGGAAGTGTCGACTATCTTTTCACCGGTAAGAGTATCTAAAAGCGTCCTTATCATTCTTGTGCCGGTAAGCTTGTACGAGTAATTCTCGGCTAAATCTTTTTGGAAGAAGAACGTACTGTCGCGTTCAATCTTTAACAAAGTTAAATGAGAGTCCCGCAAGTTTACGGATTCCCAGTTCCCAAAAAGCGAACCTGAATCCTTCCTTGCTTTATGAAGCGGCTTCATCTGCGCAAACGAATTTACGGCTATAAAGAAAACAATCATGGACAAAATTCTAAATCTCATTATCTCTCCAAAACATTTAAAACTTATTTATATTCATTACCCGGCTGATTTTTGTTCTTAGACTTCTTTTTAAATTCCATCTTGCCGGCTTACAGAATTATCACTAAGTCTCCACCAGCCTGCCAGCAGCGAGGCGGAGACATTCTGCCAAACGCTGTATATTGCACCGGGAAGGGCAGCTAAGGCTGAAAAATATTTTATTGCCAGAGCAACACTCAACCCGGAGTTCTGCATGCCGACTTCGATACCAATTGTACGGCAAACCTTTGTATCCCACCTGAACAATTTAGGAATAAAATATCCGAGCAGATAACCAACTGAGTTTATAACAATAACCGAGGCAACAGTAACAAAATCAACATTGAAGATTTTATCCTTATTAAGTGCAACAATAATGGCAATAATAATAACGATGGCAAGCATGGAAATTACCGGGAAGAATTTTCTTATATTTTTCATTTTCTTTCCGAAAAAAGAATTTACCGCGGTGCCGATTAAAACGGGTATCAGTACTATTTGAAGAATGCTTATCATCATTCCCAGGAAAGGAACGTGCACAATTTGATGAAGGAACAGATATGAAAACGCCGGAGTAGCAATGACGGCAGCGAAAGTATTTACAGCCGTTAGAGTAACAGACAAGGCAACATCCGCATTGCCGAGGTAGCACATTACGTTTGAAGCCGTACCGCCCGGGCTACAGCCGACAAGCACCGTGCCCGCAAGGAGCCCCGCAGAAAGACCAAAGGCTTTTGCAACCCCGAAGGCTGCAAACGGCATTATCAAATATTGAAGAAAAACGCCGAAGGCAATGACGCGGGGAGACTTGAAGACGTCTTTGAAATTTTCCCAGGTAAGCGTCATTCCCATGCCGAACATTATTACCATCAGCAAAGGTACAATTGCGCCGGAAAAGCCGGAGAAGACTTTAGGCAATTCAAATGCAATAAAAGCAAAAAGTATCGCCCAGAGAGGGAAGAGTTTAGTCAGCTTTTCTATCATGCAATACTTTTTTCAGGGATAGGTTTTTTCATAAGCAAATATAGCAATCAGAATTGCGCCCGCATAATTGCGTTTATACTTTGCGGTACTTCACTGATACCGGAAAGAATTCTCTCCGCTCCGGTAAAATCGCTTTGTCCCGTCAAGCCGGTAGGAATAACGATGCACTTCAAACCCGCTGCCAGAGAGGCTCTGAGCCCCCTCTCGGAATCCTCTACAACGATGCATTCGTCTTTCCTGAAGCCGCTTAGCTCAACCGCCTTAAGATAGGGATCCGGTGCGGGTTTTGAATTTTCATAGTCTTCGCCCGTCAGGATAAAATCAAAATACTTGAGAAGATCCGACCTGCCGTGGATAATTTCAAAATGGTCTTTGCGGGAGCTTGTAACAATTCCCATCTTATATTTGCCGTACAATTGTCTCAGAGTTTCTTCGGCACCTTCAATAACAATTTTTTCGCTCTGAAGAAGCCTGCCGTATAAATCATTTCTCTCTTTTCTAAGACCGGAAATTTCGTCCTGGCTAAACCCTTTGGCTGAGGCAAGGTGCCAAGTTCCGCTCGATCTCCGCAGGAAGTATTCAATAAAAACTTCCTTGCTTAAATCTATTCCGATCTTTGAAAAGATTACTTTATTCGCCTTGAAATATAGTCTCTCGGTATCTACAAGGACGCCGTCGTTGTCCCAGAATATTGCTTTGATCATAAAAAAATTAAATGAAGAATCTTATGCGCTTCCAGACTTCCGAAACAGGGAACTTCAAACCTCTGCAGATAAAAATCGGCAGATCATTTTCATAAGGAATTGCAAACTTACTATGTATAATTCCGGCTCTTATAACCGATGCGCATGTTTTTAAGTGGTCTTCCTTTTTACCGCCTATTACAATTATTGTTGTAAAGGTTGTATCGCCCGGACCCCAGAACCAGTAATTATTGTGCCCGCAGAGTACTCTCGGCAATGGAAAATCTTTTCTATAAAAATCAACCGCACCAGCCTCGCCGTAATTCTGTGCAAATATAATTGTTTTCTTTCTCTCTGCGGGTGATAAAGATAAATAAACTTTCGAAACCGAATCCGCCATTGTCTTCCAGCCGAACATATCGGCATAAAACTGAGGAAGGTCTCCCAGTTTCTTTCCCTCACTTGTTGACGGCGCCATGCCAAGCCTTTGAGAATAATGTATAAATGATTCTACCGGGAGTACAGGAAGCGCGAACGGCATAAGGATTAATCCGCTAATAATTATTAAACCCGGAACGACATACTTGATCCAAGTAAAGTGTTTACGATGCGCTGTTTTTTCAAGCATAACTCCGCCGGCGGCAAACAGCATTGGAAAGGCAGGAGCAATATATTCGGCTTTTGAATGCCAATTGATTACCAGAATTAAAAAGGAAACGATAAAAATATATCCGATAATCTTAAATTCCTTTCCTTCTTTATTAAAGAAAAAGAAATAAATTCCGGCAAGCCATACAGGAACAGCAACCGGATTCATTACAAGCAGCATACCTGTAATTAACGTGACAGGATTTTGTGAAGCATATTTTATTGATGCCGCATTCCTCATGAATTCGAGCGTTGCAAGGTTATGTGTAAGGTTCCAGATAACGTACGGAAGAAACATTATGAAGGCGATAACACCGGCGGTATATGGCAAAACAGTCTTTAAATATTTTCTTTGAGGAGTTAAAATCAAGCCTGCAAATAAGCCGGCTCCGAACCACAGAAGATCAATTTTGTTTAAAAGTCCGAAGCCCAAAATAATTCCAAGCAGTATCCATAACGTTTTAACCTTCTTTAGCTCCCCTCTTCGATCTGCGTTAACAATTAATATTATAAGATAAGCGGCAACAGCCCAGAAAAGCCAATCAAATATATTCATAGAATAAATCGCAGCCGTACCAAGGAATTGAGGTGCAAGAGCAAGCGCTATACAAGCCGCAGTAATAGCAAAGTAGCTTCCGTTAAGTTTGCGGACCATTAGTCCTGTAATAAGAACCGCAGCAGCAGAAGCAACAGCAGGTAATAGCCGCAGAGCAAAGATTGAATCTCCGAAAAGCTTAATGCTTATAAATAAAAGATAACTAGAAAGCGGCGGCTGATCCACATAGCCTGCGGCAAGATGGTTACTGCAGGCAATATAGTACAGCTCATCGCGGAAATACCCGTAGCCTGCAAAAGCATTGGTATAAAGATGAAGCAGCAGTTCCAGTAAAGCGAAGCCTGAAATGAGATACAGGCTCTTACCGTATATCTTTTTATCTTCTTCCATTTATTCTCGCGTTGTAAACTTTTATTAAATGGCTTTCCTTATCAAGGCTATTTGACCGGCGTGGTAAACATCATGCTGAACCAAGCCGAGAAGCATAAAATATTTAGAGTAATTTTTCCCGGCAACTGTATCTTCGAGTTTATTCTCATCCAGCTTTCCAACTTTTGAAATCAATTCATTAAAGCCTTCTTTTAAATTAACTAAAGTTCTTTTCCATGATTCTTCCGAAAAATCTTTCATCTGCCGCCAATCCTCTTCGTCGGCAGGTAAAGCCGGGTCTCCTTCAAGCCTTCTTATTACCACTTTATGCCAGGTAATAATGTGAAGAACAATTTCCCAGATAGAATGCGCTCCGTTTATCGGCTTAGCTTCCGCCTTGCTCGCAGAGATATCGTTTAATACCTCCATTACCGAAGGACCATGCCAGGCGCCTCCATAAAAGGCTTTCTCAAGCTGGTCTTTTATTCTGATGATTTCATTTTGGGCAGCGCTCAATTCAGCCATTTCTTACCTCAAAACTATTTAGTTAAAAATAATTTATTCAAATTGTTCATCCGCTATTTTTTTGATTGCGGGTCGTATTTTGTTTTAGGCGGAAAGCAAACCCGCATTACTAAATAGACGCGCTTAGTATTAGGCTTTATCATTATGAATATGTACATTAAGATTTATTCCCGGTTAAAGTCACAATAAATTTAGAGCCTTTGTTCACTTCGCTTTCACACCATACCTTGCCGTTCATCGCTTCAACAAATTTTTTTACAAGGAACAAGCCGATGCCGGTTGAATGTTCTTTGCCGGTCGGCTTTGCAGAGAGCTTGGCAAACCTGCCGAACAGCTTCTGCATATCACCCACGGTCATTCCGGGACCTTCATCCCTGACTTCGATCTTTATATCTGAATCTCCGCCGGAAGCTGCTTCTGCCGTCGTTCTTTTGATTTCAATCCATACCTTCGTTCCGTTCGGGGAGAATTTAATTGCGTTGGAAAGAAGATTGTCAACCACTTGCGCCGTCAAACTTATATCAGCATAAACGAACAACGAATTATCTCCGGGAGAAAATTTAATTGTAATATCCTTTGCCGCCGCGGCACTCTTATTCTGATCGATTATGTCCTCAACTATAGGGATTAGATCAAACCACTCAAGGTTGGCGCGCAGCTTATCAAGCTCAATCTCCCTGTTCATTAAGAGGTTATTTACCACCTTTATCATTCTTTCTGAAGATAAATAAATCCTCTTATTCATCTCTTTTATTTCGCTTTTACCGAGGTTATCGTCATCATTTATTATACCGGAAAGACCGATGATGTTTGAGAGAGGATTCTTTAAATCATGTACAGCAAGCTCGATAAATTCATTCTTGATCTTATTTGATTTCTTTAACGCTTCATTTGAAACCTTGATCTCTTCCATTGCATCATGCAGCCTCCAAAGTATTGTAACATAAGAGGCAAATATGCCGAAAGTGATTAGTCCATCTACCAGGAAATAAGAAGAATGAGTATGAGTCACACCTACAACCAATTCAATAATTATTTCTATAACCGAACATAACAGCGTGTACAGAATTCCGGGACGTATCCCGGCATACCATGTAACCATGGAAAGAGGCGCAAGGTAAAGTATCTTTAAGCTTACTTCTTTGCCTATTACGTAATCTATTGATGCAACCAGGACAACAAGAATAACTCCCGACGCAAGAATAGAGAATTTGGACCGGTTGGCAAAGAATGTGAAAATGTCCATACAATTAGCTCCCGGAACCAGTAATTAAAAGAAAAGTTTATTAAGATATTTACATTTTAAATTATTTTCTTTTTTCTAAAAAGAACCCGCTTGACTTACATGATACAGATCAATACCTAAATGTCTTCCTTTTCCAGGCTAAGCTTATAAGAACCGAGCTTCTTTTCCTGATCTTTGCTTAGCTTAGGATAATCAATAGGCAGCTTTTCCATAGCCTCGACAATTATTTGGGAAACGGCAAGACGCATAAACCATTTTTTGTCGGCAGGGATTATAAACCAGGGTGCATGCTTCTTGCTCGTCTCAGAGATAGCCTCCTGGTAGCACCTCTGATATTCATTCCAGAATTTTCTTTCTTTAAGATCGGCTTCGGAAAATTTCCAGTTCTTTGACTTCTTTTCAATCCGCTCCAAAAATCTTCTCTTCTGTTCATCTTTCGAGACATGAAGAAAAAATTTTAAGATAACTGTTCCGTTGTCGGAAAGATGCTTTTCAAAATTATTTATTTCACCAAACCGCTGCTGCCATATTTTTTCGGTTATAAATTCCTGCGGAATCTTTTCGGCTGCTAAAAGATCATGCACCCTTACAACAAGCACTTCCTCATAATAAGACCTGTTAAAGATGCCGATCTTCCCGCGCTCCGGCAGACACTTGTTTATACGCCATAGATAGTCGTGGTTAAGCTCTTCAGCCGACGGCTGCTTAAAGCTGAAGACCTGCGTTCCCTGCGGGTTCAGCCCGCTCATTACATGCTTTATAGTCCCGTCTTTACCCGCTGCGTCCATTGCCTGGAATATCAACAGTATTGAATATTTATTCTCTGCATAAAGCTTGTCCTGCAGATGTTTCATCTTCTTAATATTTTTTTTGAGGTCAGCCTTAGCATCAGACTTGGAACTGAAGTCAGCCGCAAACCCAGTTCGGATATTTGAAAGCTCAACCTTAGTGCCCGGTTTAGAAATGAAATATGACGTATCCATAGAAACTTTATTTTATTATGTATATGTAATTCGGAATTTTAACTTGATACCCGTGATCGGCACCGTCAAGATCGGAATATTGATCGCCTACGCTGCAAATTATATTATATCCTTTTTTAGTAAGATCTGTTCTCTTCTCCGACTTAAATTTAAGAGCCGTCAAACTTTTTTCTCCGGGCTTTCTAACTATCAAGGTATCAAACTTTTTATAGCCCGCAGTTAAAAGATTTTTATAAGTGGCGTTGTACTGGAAAAATTGTCTTCCTGTTATAAAAATTATCTTTATATTCTTTGAGACAAAAAAATCATAAAGCTTCCGGACACTTTTTATAGGAGGAGCCTTGGCAGTCTTGACCCAATTGTCCCATAGCTCGTTATCATATCCAAAGTCATACTTTTTATCTAATTCATAATTTGTCAATGCGGTTTCGTCCACATCGAATACTGCGGCATCGTTCTGAGCCGGGGTATAGCCTTCAAATTTATTTAAGGCTTTATCAACGGCATTATTAATATCGGCATCGTATTTCCCCGAGCTGTAATATTTTTCCACAGCCTCTTTGGCGGTACTCAGATTTTCGAGCCCGCTTGTACAAGCTTCAAAAATAAATGCGGCGGCAAAAAGGAGAACGATGTTTATCAGCTTCAGCTTGTTTTCCATTCTACTCTCTTATGGTCGATCATTTTACAAGACAATAATGTCAAAAAAAAAAATCTTATGCAAATTGCTCCTAAA
>JBJKRP010000347.1:0-8459 GCA_046704565.1 Ignavibacteriaceae bacterium
ATATTTAATAAAATCGGGAGGCTACCGTTACGTTGAAGTTTTCGCGAGGTTAACTTTTGACGATAAGGGCGAGGTTACAGGCACTGCCGGCTCTTTGTATGATATAACCGAGAAGACCATTGCTGAAGAAGAGATTAAAATAAATCTGAAAAAAGAACAGGAGATTAACCAGTTGAAGTCAAGGATGATTTCAACGGTATCGCACGAGTTTAGAACTCCGCTAACATCAATAATAGCCTCTGCCGAGCTTATCTTGAGATATCAGGATAAATGGGACAATGAGAAAAAAACAAATGCGTTAAACAGGATTCAAAAGTCTGCGGAATTCCTGAATGAAATGGTGGATGATATTCTAAGCCTTAACAAGGTTGAATCCGGGTTGAACAAGCTTGCCAGAAAAAGGGTAGAGCTTGCTGCATTAACAAAGAATCTTCTCGAAGAGAACAGGCATTTAATTTCCGTGAATCACCGGCTGGTTTTTAATTCTAATCCGGAAGAGATTTTTCTGCAGACTGATGAAAGACTGCTGAAGTCAGCCCTGGTAAATCTCATAAGCAACGCGTTCAAATACTCACCGCAGGGCGGTAAGGTAGAAATAAATATTTCCGCCGGAGATAAAAATATAGTTCTTAAGATTGCCGATGAAGGCGTCGGAATTCCAGAGGATGATTTTAAGAACTTGTTTAATCCTTTTTTCAGGGGAAACAATATCGGGAACATTCCAGGCACCGGCTTAGGGCTTTCAATAGTGAAAAAGATAATTGAGTCTTTAGGCGGAACGATTGAATTCAAAAGCGAACAAAACAAAGGGACAACTTTCTTTATAAAATTTCCAATTGAAAATTAGACAGGAACGAAATGATAAAGATTTTAGTTATTGAAGACGACAGCAATATTAAGCAGACTATAACCGACCTTCTTGAAACCGAGGGCTATGAAGTAATTCCAGCCTGCAACGGCAGCGAAGGGATTGAGTTGGCAAAAAAACTTTTGCCGGATTTAATTATCTGTGACATTGTTATGCCCGTTAAGAACGGTTACGATGTAATAAACGAGGTCAGCAAGTTTCCAGGCACATCTTTAATTCCATTTCTATTTTTATCAGCCCGCGTAGAGCATACGGATGTAAGACAAGGAATGCAGCTCGGCGCGGACGATTACCTTACCAAGCCGTTCAAAGTAGAAGAGCTTCTTAAAGCAGTTGAAGTCAGGCTGAAGAAAAGCAGCTTGATAAAGGAAAACCTAAAGCCTAAAGACGGGGAAAACGCTGTCGTCTCTTCCGACGTTAAATTGACTGAAGAGGAACATATATTCCTGACAGTAAATAATAAGCCGAGATTCCTTAAGATAAAAAATATAAAGTGCATAACAGCCGATTCGGAATATTCATTTATTTACACGGTTGAAGGCGAGAAATTAATTGTGAGGAAGCTTTTAAAAGAGTGGGAAGAGCTTTTACCCGGCTCATCTTTTTTAAGGATACACCGCTCGACAATTGTAAATCTGAACTTCGTTTCAAAAGTGGAAAAATGGTTTAACAATTCTCTTATTGTCCGGGTGCAGAATCTTGATGACAAGTTTGTAATCAGCAGAAGATACGCTGCCGGCATAAGGAACAAACTTAGAGTTGAAAGATAAGACCGGAAAACTTTTTTGTACAATTTTATCTTAAGTCAAGGTTAATACTTCATCTTAATTAAGCCCTTCTGAATTATCATAAGCTTGACCTGCCGCTTATTACTATAGCCCGCCGTTTACTTCATTATAACTCCACTTACTGCAGCCAATAATAAAGCTCCTTTAATATCCGTTTAAGTTTGGAACAAAAAAATGGAATATTATATGAGTAAGATATTAGTAATAGAAGATGACCCGTCTGTCAGGGCCTCATTAAAGGAATTGTTATCCGAAGAAGGACATTCGATTTTTGAAGCAGAGGACGGAAGAAAAGGATTTAAAGCGGCGCAAGATTATTTACCCGACCTAATTATTTCGGATATCTTAATGCCTGAAATGGATGGCTACAGACTATTAAAAGAACTACAGAAAGAAGTTATTACTTCGGGGATACCGTTTATTTTCCTTTCTGCCAAAACAGACCTGGAGGATATCAGGTGCGGAATGAATCTGGGCGCCGATGACTATTTGACAAAGCCATACAAAGCCGAGCATCTTATCTCGGCAGTGAATTCAAAACTGGAGCGCAGAAAATACTTTGAGAAAAAGTTTGACAATCTGTATTCGAACATAGCTAAGTCTTTACCTCATGAAATGAGAACTCCTCTTGTCGCAATCATCGGATTCTCTCAATTAATTTTAGAACAGGCACCGAGACTTGATAGGTATGAAATTATAGAGATGGCAGGCAGTATTAATAAAGCCGGCAATAACCTTCTGAAAATCATTAAGAAATTCCTCCTATACAGCGACCTCGAGTTAATCAACCTGGATAAAGACTTAAAAAAACTTTTTGCAAATAACAAACCGGTTAACGCCAGGGAAATTTACTCTTTCGTTAAACCTGTAATTGAGCAATATAAAAGAGACGAAGATATAATAATGCATCTTGAAGATGTTGAATTAAAGATTGAAGAAAGTCATATAAAATTTATTACCGAAGAATTGGCTGACAATGCATGCAAGTTTTCAAAGCCGGGTTCAAAGATATACATCGATACCCGGATAGAAAACGGCTTCCTGATCTTTACAATAAAAGATTGCGGCATAGGAATGTCGGTTGATCAGATAAAAGATATCGGCACGATGAGACAATTCGATCGGGAAAAGAATTTCCAGAACGGTCTGGGGCTGAGCCTTGCAATTATTCGTAAGCTTACCGACCTGTATAACGGAGTGATGAGTATTGAAAGCATTAAGGGTGAATATACCGTCGTCAAAATTTTATTCGAAATTTCAAAAAAGAAAAACTAAAACAAATAAAGGAAAACAAAATGAACTGGTTTATAAATTTAAAAATTCGTTCGAAGCTGTTAATCGGCTTCTTCTGTCTTGTATTAATTACTGCTGTTACAGGTTACCTGGCAGTGTCCAGCATAGGCACTGCAAAGGATAATGAAGGACAGCTTTATCAAAAAAACCTGATGCCGATTTCAAAAATGGTGACTATAACAGATAATTTACAGAGAATCAGGGTAAATACGTTATTGATGGTTCTCAACGGATCGGAACAGGAATCGGCAGACATAAGACAAAAAATGGAAAACTACCAATCAAGCATTGAAAGCTTTATTGAATATTATCCAAGCATAATTCTATCGGATAGAGAACGACAAATCTATAATAATTTTGTCGAGAATTACCGCAAGTATAACGAAGGATCCCAAACCGTATTTTCTTTAATGAAGAACGGTAAAACGCAGGATGCAATAAACTATGTGAACCTGAACCTGCGTTCGGTTGCCGTAAGAGCTCAGGATGATCTTTCGCAATTAGTAAAGATAAACGACGAGCAAGCGCAGCAGGCATACCAGGCAAATGAAAGTAACTCATCATCTGCTGTCTGGGAGATAAGCGGAATTATTATTGCCGGAATTATTATTTCAATCTTTCTTGCCTTGTTTATTTCAAGATGGATATCGAAAGGAATTGCGCAGGTTTATGACCGTATAGACAGCTTAAGAAACATCTGTATTACTAATCTTCAAAACGGCGCAGAGAAAATGTCCCGCGGAGATCTGAATGTAAAAATTGAAACGGGTACCAAGCCGCTGAATATTCAGTCAGAAGACGAAATAGGAACCCTGGCAAAGCGGGTAAACGATATTATAAAAATGATTCAAGGTACTGTAGTTTCTGTTGAGACTGCGGTAAGCAAAGTTAACGGGCTGATAAAGGAAAGTAAAAAAATGGTGAAAGCCAGTCTTGAAGGTAATTTGAGTGAGCGCGCTGAAGACGACCAATTTGAAGGCGGTTATAAAGAAGTAATAGTTGGCTTGAACAATACTCTCGATGCCGTTTCAAAACCATTTAGCGAAGCACGCAGTGTACTCGAAAAAATGGCAAAGGGAGATTTGACTGTAAGGATGGAAGGTGAATATCGGGGAGAATATAGAACTTTAAAAGAAAGCCTTAATAAGACGGCATCATCTTTGAACAATACATTGATGAATGTTACCAGGACAATAGAGGCGACAGCCAGCGCAGCGGCACAAATTTCTTCAAGCACGGAAGAGATTGCATCCGGAGCGCAGGAACAGTCATCTCAAACAAACGAAATCGCCTCTTCCGTTGAGCAAATGACCAAAACAATTTTGGAAACTTCAAGAAATGCAAACACGGCTTCCGAATCGGCAAAGAATGCAGGGGCGGTTGCAAAGGAAGGCGGTGCCGCTGTCTTTAATACTATCGACGGCATGAACAAGATAGATGATATTGTTTCTAATGCATCTGCAACGGTTCTTAAGCTTGGCGAAAGCAGCTCGCAGATAGGCGAAATAATACAGGTAATAGATGATATAGCTGACCAGACAAATTTGCTTGCGTTGAATGCGGCAATTGAAGCGGCGAGAGCCGGTGAGCAGGGAAGAGGCTTTGCGGTTGTTGCCGACGAAGTCAGGAAGTTAGCCGAAAGAACGACCAAGGCAACCAAAGAAATCGAGCTGATGATAAAACAGATTCAAAAAGATACCGACACCGCTGTAAGCTCTATTGGTAGGGGCACAGAGGAAGTTAAAAAAGGAAAGAGTCTTGCCGACAAGGCAGGCAGTTCATTAGAGCAAATAATAACAGGTGCAGGTCAGGTATTGGATATCATAAACCAGGTCGCTGCTGCAAGTGAAGAGCAGTCAACTGCTGCAGAGCAAATAAGTAAAAACATTGAAATGATTTCGACGGTAACAAGTCAATCCGCCTCCGGTGTGCAGGAAATTGCAAAGGCGACGGAAGACTTAAACAGACTGACTTTAAACCTTCAGGAATTAATTTCGAAGTTTGAACTTGGCGAAGCGCAGAAGGGATTCTCTGTAAGACAGAACGGTAAACTTGTAACATCAAATTAGGAAAAAGCTATGAATGAATTTGCAAATACACAGGAGAACTTCAACGACCAGACACAGGTTGTAAGCTTCCGGCTTGGTGATGAAGAGTTCGGGATAGATATTTCAAAGGTGAAGGAGATAAACAAGCTTTCAAACATTTCGAAGGTTCCTAATGCGCCGGAATATGTGGAAGGAATCGTAAATCTCCGCGGGATGATTGTTCCTTTAGTTGCTCTGCGCACAAAATTAAGAATGCCCAGGAAGGATTATAACAATAAGACCAGGATTGTAATAGTTGATTTTGAAGGAAAGAATGTCGGATTAATAGTAGACGAAGTAAGCGAAGTACTTAGAGTTGAGAATTCTGCTAAGGAAGATCCTTCGTTCATCAGTAATGACATTAAGAATGAATATATCGATTCATTTGTTAAAATGGGAGAAAAGATCCTAATCCTTTTGGATTTACAGCCGATCCTGAAAGTTAAAGATGAAATATACTCTTCATTAAATTAATATTTTCGCCTAATTAGCATCCCTTATTCATTATTGATTAAGGGATGCCGACTTTATATTCAGTCAAATATGCCTGAATTGAGCAAAAAAACGGTCACAAAAATTAATGAATAATTTCGACAGAAAATCTTGACATTTTTTAGGAAGCGCAATATATTATAGCCATGAAAAAAAGGTTACTAATAAGGCTTCTACTATTTCTTGCTTTTACTGCCACAATTTTCGCTGCCGCCGAAATTACGAGTTTCAGCGCCAGTCAGAATAATGAAAGTACAGACTTGACGTGGACGACTAATGGACAGGAAACGGCTCAAGAGGAATTTATCCTAAACAGGAGTTCAAGCAACGGCAGTTTTACTTATTTAGCTACCGTGCCTACGAATATCAATTCACCGGGTCACTACCAGTACGAGGATAATCAGTTATTTAAGACTACCGACCAGTTCTATACCTACCAGGTAATCCTTGTTGATAAAAGTGATACGAAGAACTGGATTTCCTCCCAGAAGGCTAGCGTTGTAATCGGTAACCTTTCCGGCATAAAAAGAACATGGGGCAGTATAAAGGCTATGTTCAGATAATTTTCCTCACCAGTTTAGTCATCTCTTTCCCTGCATTTTCCCTTATCCAAATTCTCTTTACAAAATAATTATGATTATTTTTGGCGGACTTATTTTTTTATTCATGCGAAATAGATGATTAGAGTTTACGGCTATGTCTTTTTATTTGCTGCGGTGCTGTTATTTGTCTCCGGCTGCTCATCTTCAAGAAGATTCTCCAGCAGGATAAAGAATTATGTCCCTTCCAACAGCGCTCCGATAAATGTTCTTCTAAGTGATAACAATTCTTCCTTTTTAGTTGAAAGCCCTGTCCTGCTTTGTAAAAATGGAAAAGAAATAGCATTGGTTAAATACGGGAACAGACTTAACTTTAGCATCGACGGAAGCAGCCTCAATCTTAATATCGCCGGTAAAGAATTTAATTCAGGATATTTTGAGTTGAAGCCTGCTGAAGGTGAAAATGCTATTTCATATAAAGGTAGAAAATATTTCGGCATTCTTAAAATAATTCCGGATGGAAATTCAATAAGAGTAATTAACCGTCTTCCTCTCGAAGATTATTTGAGAGGAGTTGTTCCTGCAGAAATGCCGATGGGAAAAGGCGACTCGTACTTCCAGGCGCTGAAAGCCTTTGCAATATGTGCAAGGACGTATGCGGTTGACAGGATGAAAGACAATAATTCTTTGTTCGATGTTTACCTCGATACGCGCGACCAGGTTTACGGCGGCGCGGGTTACGAACGCGCTTTAGCTAACCGTGCTGTGGATGAAACAGCAGGCATGATTCTTACATACGATGGAAATCCGGCAATCGTGTATTATCATTCTTCTTGCGGGGGACACACAGAAGACGCCGCAAAAGTATTCGGGGTAAATGTTCCATATTTAAAAGGCGTAAAGGACGGCGATCCGCCGAACTGCTCTATCGCGCCTAATTTTGAATGGACGGAAAGGTATCCTGAACAGGTTTTTATAGGAAGATTAATTTCCGACGGTTTAATTAGCCCCGGCAGTTATTCGCTTGAAAATGTGGAAGTCGCAGACAGAGATGAATCCGGCAGAGTAAGCGAATTATTAATAACTCTCAGCAGTAACGGCGGCGACAAAGAAGTTAACATTGATGGAAACAGGATCCGCTCTGTAATAAAAACAGGAAGCGGCAGCCAGATTTTACGAAGCACGATGTTCGACGTTTCTTTGAGCGGAGACAAAACCGTAACTATAACCGGCAAAGGCTACGGACACGGCGTTGGGCTTTGTCAGTGGGGTGCAATAAATCAATCAATCAACGGAAGAAATTATAAACAGATATTATCATTTTATTTCCCTGGAACCGAGGTAAGCAGACTTAAATGATTAGAACAGATTTACCTATAATATTAGCATCAAATTCTCCGAGAAGAAAAAAGCTTTTAAAACAATTAAATTTGAACTTTGAAATTCTGAAAACTGAAATTGATGAAACACCCGGGAAGGGCGAAAAGCCTCTCAATCTTGTAAAACGGCTGGCAAAGGAGAAACTTGAGAAGGCAAAAGAGCTAACCGGCAAAGGAATAGTAATTACCGCAGATACCATTGTTGTTCTTAATGGAAAAGTAATCAACAAGCCGGCGGATGAAAAAGATGCTGAGAAAATCTTAAAGAGGTTAAGCGGAAAGACGCACACGGTTTATACCGGCTTTGCGGTTTATAACCCGCGAAGCGGCAGAACGATTATTGACTACGAAAAGACTTTTGTAACCTTTAGGAAGATGACGACTCGGGAAATAAGAGATTATATAGCAACCGGAAGTCCGATGGATAAAGCCGGCGCTTACGGAATACAAGATGACTTTGGTGCGGTGTTCGTAAAAAAGATTAATGGTTGTTATTACAATGTTGTAGGCTTGCCGCTTATGAAGCTATATCAAAATTTAATAAAGATAATTTAACTTGATACAGAAAGTAAAACGGAACTTATTTATCTCGCTCGGCGCGGCGGGGCTGCTTTATCTTGGATTCACAATTTATGCTAACATAGACAGCGTGCTTGCAGCATTTGATGCATTCAACTGGCTGCTTATACCTCTGCTGCTTTTGTTATCTCTGGCAAACTATTTTTTCAGGTTCTTGAAGTGGGATTATTATCTTGCCGTTGTCGGAGTAAAAATAAAAAAGATAGATTCATTTTCTATCTTTATGTCCGGCTTGATTATGAGCGTTACGCCGGGTAAGATGGGCGAGCTTTTGAAGACATATCTTGTTAAAGAAATTACCAAAACGCCGGTAAGCAAAACCATCCCGATTATTTTTGCCGAGAGGATAACCGACTTTGTCTCGCTGATATTTATTACCCTGATCGGAGCCTATATTTACAATTTCGGGAGAGAAATAGTAATCGGCGTTGGCA
>JBJKRP010000348.1:0-16739 GCA_046704565.1 Ignavibacteriaceae bacterium
GGCTTGGTCGGTGCAATAGAAGCTGCGGATACTATGGTGAAGACCGCCAACGTGCGCATTTCCGGGAAAGAACTTGCCGACGGCGGTCTGGTTACTATTAAGATATTCGGCGAGGTGGCAGCAGTAAAATCCGCCGTAGATGCGGGCGCCGCAGCAGCAAGTAAAGTGGGAGAAGTTATCTCAGTCCATGTAATTCCAAAGCCGGATGACGAGCTTGTAAACATACTGCCGGAAATATCGGGTAAGTCCGGAAAGACTAAGCCGGAAGCGGTTTACGTTCAAGCTAAAAATCAAAAAGAAAAGATTGAAAAGACAAAAGACGAGCCGGAGAGAAGAATTCCCGCCGAACAGCCCGAAGCTGAATCATTGGAAAATCCGGTAACTATAGAGAAAAGTAGAAATTATAAAAGCGTGCAGGAGGAGCAGGATGCAACACTTTTTGAGCAAGGCAATGACACCATATCAAGACTTCGCCGCGAAGCATTAGGCATAAAAGAGGCTAAGAAAGCTGCCTCCTTTAAATTTGTTCCGAAAGCCGAAAAAGAAATGTTCGAAGTTACGACTGAAAAGCAATTAGATGATTTGAAGATTGAAACCCTTGATGTTCACCAGCTTCGTCACCTTGCAAGAAGCATTTCAAATTTTCCGATCCAGGGAAGACATATTTCCAGATCCGGAAGAAAAGAACTTGTTAAATTTTTTAATGAATTGATTAAGTGAATTGCTGCTGAAGGAGAGCATCGGGAGTTTTAAAAAATTTCATAACGAAATATCAGTTACAAGATTTCCGGTGATGGTGAATAATTTTCTCTTCATACCCTGACTCTGCTGTTTTACCGGTATCAGCGGTTTGAAGAATCAGCTTATAAAAATTTTGCAGCAAGCACAGGATAAAATTTAACTCCACCCGGTGTGGAGTTTTTTTGTTGACAAAATCATTTATATTTGAGTGATGAAGAAAAATCTCCACATAATAATCATATCGTTCCTTTTCTCAGTTGTACTGTGGGTTTCGATTTCGTTGTCGAGTGATTATTATACGACGCTCGATGTCCCGGTAAAGCTAATAGAATTTCCGAACGGTTACTCTACCGGATCGATGTCTCCGCAGCAAGTATCCGTTAAAATTAAAGGGAAGGGCTGGAAGCTTATTACATTCTACCTCGGTACTGAAGATTCTTACCTTGTACCGGTGGGAACAAAGACCGGTAAAAGAAGCATCAGGCTTTCTAATTATTTGATTGATAATCCATGGCTTACTACCGATCTCGATTTTTCAAGTGTTTCTCCGGACACTCTCACGTTTGTAGTTGAAAAAACCATATCGAGAAAATTGCCAATCGATACGGATTTGAATCTTTACTTCCGTTCCGGATTCGGGCTTGCTTCGCCGGTTGTACTCTCACCTGACTCTGCGGTGGTGACTGGTCCTGCAACTTATGTGGAGAAGCTTAAATCGATCCCGACAAAGACCACCGGGTTTGAAGATTTAGACCGCAAGACTTCGATGACTGTCTCTCTAAAAAGAATTTTCGGCATGAGGTATGATATTAGTTCCGTAAACGTAACACTTGACATTCAGAAAATTGTCGATAAGAATTTTGACAACCTCCGGGTAAAGGTTGTCGATGTTCCGAGAGACCGAAATGTACTGCTGCTCCCAAATCTGATAAGCATCGGAGTAAGAGGCGGAATAGACCTGTTGGGAAGGCTGGATACCTCCCAGTTTAACGCTTATGTAAGTTATCGTGATGTAGTTTTAGATACTCTTGGGAGCGTGGTTCCGCATATTGATATGCCCGCAAATACCTCGCTGCTTTTTATAAAGCCGGAGCGTTTGCGTTATATCATCAAGAAGTTCTGAATACAGTGCTAAGTTATTAGTATTGTTTTGTTAAATTTGCTTCAAGAAAAAATTTTATTCAGTAAAAGAAGAAAATGTTTATAACATTCGAGGGAATTGATTTCTGCGGAAAGTCTACTCAAGTTGAACTACTGAAGAATTATCTTCTGGATAATCAAAAAAAAGTTGAGATAATAAGGGAGCCCGGCGGCACTGATATTTCCGAAAAGGTTCGTGACGTGCTTCTGGATAAGAAACATAACAAGATGTTCATGGAGACGGAAATATTTTTGTTCTCTGCAAGCAGAGCTCAGCTTGTTAGGGAAAAAATTCGTCCTTATCTGGAAAGAGGTTTTTATGTAATTTCGGACAGGTTCCATGATTCAACAATTGCTTACCAGGGCTTCGGTAGAGGCATTCCTCTGGATGTGGTAGAAAAGATAAATGACCTTGCCGTCGGTAATACTGTTCCCGACCTAACCTTCTTGATAGACATTTCTGTTGAAGAAGCAGAAAGAAGAAAAGCCCTTAAAGAAAGGCACGAGCTCGACCGTATTGAAGTTTCCGAAAAAGAGTTTTACGAGAAAGTAAAGCAGGGATATAAGTATCTTTCAGGTAAGGAAAAACGATTCAGAATTATAAACGGAAATCAAAGTATCGAAGATATTCATAATCAAATAATAAATGAGATGATGCTGGTGGAAGCCAAGGAGAATTTATGATAAAAAAGAATTTAATGAAGTTTTTAACAGCCGGCTTGGTGATATTAATCTTTTCCGGTTTTTTCTCGGGGAAAGATGATACATTTTTTGAAATAAACAAGAACATCGATCTGTTCGGCAAAATATATAAGGAAGTTACCTTTAACTATGTTGATAAGATAGATCCAAAAGAATTTATGCGTGCCGGCATTAAAGGGATGCTGGGCTCTCTTGACCCGTATACTGTTTTTATAGATGCAAGCCAGAAGGAAGACTTTGATCTGATTACAAACGGAAAGTACGGCGGAGTGGGAATATCTATTGGAATAAGAGGCAACAGGGTAACGGTTGTTGATGTAATTGACGGATATTCTGCACAGAAGCAAGGAATACGTGTAGGCGATGATCTGATTGAAGCGGACGGACAAAAAATAACGCCGGAGAATGTTGATGACATTTCATCCCTGGTAAAGGGAAAGCCGGGGACAATAGTAAATCTGAAGGTCCTTCGCAATGGGGATAAAGATACTTTAAGCTTTAATCTTGTCCGCGAAGAAATCAAGGTGAAGAGCCTTATCTATGCGGGCTTCTACCCGCCGAAGAGCAACAACGTTTACCTGAGATTGACAAACTTTAGCCGCGCAGCCGGTGATGAGGTGCTTCAAGCGCTAAAAGAATTAAAATCACAGAAAGAAATAAAGTCGGTTGTACTCGATCTTAGAGGCAACCCAGGCGGTCTTCTTGATGTAGCCGTTGATATATGCGAAAATTTTCTTCCGAAAAATTCTTTGGTAGTCTCTACACGCGGGAGAGATCCTGAAAGTACCAAGAGTTATTTTTCCACCCAGGAACCGCTTCTGGGCAATGCAAGGTTAGCCATTCTGATCAACGGCAATTCAGCATCAGCATCTGAAATTGTTTCGGGTGCGATTCAAGATCATGATAGAGGAGTTTTGATCGGTACGAAATCATTCGGTAAAGGTTTGGTGCAGACGATTACGCCGCTTGATTATAACACGTCGTTAAAAATTACAACGGCAAAGTACTATACGCCGAGCGGAAGATGCATTCAAAAGATTGATTACGCTGCCAATAACAAGGCTGTTTCGGAAGTTGATTCGGTTGTAAAGACCTCATTTCTTACCGATCACAAAAGAGTCGTCTACAGTGCGGGAGGCATTACCCCTGATTCGATAGTAAAGCCCGAT
The DNA here is from genome assembly GCA_046704565.1 of Ignavibacteriaceae bacterium. Taxonomy (GTDB): domain Bacteria; phylum Bacteroidota; class Ignavibacteria; order Ignavibacteriales; family Ignavibacteriaceae; genus FEN-1297. Next base: position 3,753 of record JBJKRP010000348.1, read on the forward strand.
AATGAAGGCGAGATTGTAAGAGACCTTTTAGCCAAAGGTATGTTCTTTCAGTTTGCGGACCATTTTTATTACGCCGATCCTAAAGTGGATTTTACCTCACTGAATAATGATAAGCTTTTTGGAGATTTCAAAGACTATTTGGGGCAGGAGAAATATAAATTCCGTCCGGATGCTGAAGAACAGGTTGATCAGCTTATTGCCGAGGTCGGCAAAAATAAATCCGGAACGGAAATTGAGGACAACCTTGCGAGGATCAAAAAAGAATTTGAAAAGCTTGCGGGGAACGAGTTGAAGGCGTATAAGACCGAAATTCTGAGAGAGATTAAAATAGAACTTGCTTCAAGATATTTAGGCAACAACGGAAAAGTTCAACAGGAATTAAAAAATGATAATCAGTTCCAGGCAGCGTATAAAGTTCTAACGGACACTGCAGAGTATAACAAGTTGTTAAATCTTAATTGAGCTTTGGTTTATTAACAGTAATTTTTTTAACAACCGGTTTCCTAACCGGTATATTTGCCGGAATGCTTGGCATTGGGGGCGGAATAATTTTCGTCCCGCTACTTTATTTTTTACTTCCGTTTACTCCTGTCGATAAGACTCAAATATCTTACATTGTAATCGGTACTTCCTTATTCTGTGCGGCAATCTCTTCGACAAGCTCAGGCTTAAACCATTTCTTTAGAAAAAATACGGACACAACAAAAGCAATTTATTTTGCAGCCGGAAGCGTTATTACTGCAATTGCCTCGTCATTTATTGTAATAAAGGTGAAGCCCGTTTTTCTTCAAGCTATTTTTGCTGTTGTTTTTGTATTAATAGCCGTTAAAATGCTGACCGAGAAAAACGGGGGAAGAAGCTCTGTAAAAAAGGATGGATTGAGGCTTAAGGATTATTACGGCGTTTTGTTCGGTGCGCTTGTCGGTGTCTTTATAGCATTTACTGGTTTGGGCGGAGGAATTTTATTCGTCCCGATTTTGGCTTACATGTTCGGAGTTGAATTTAAAAAATCAATCGGCACCTCGTCGATGATCATAAGCGCTACGGGTATTGCGGCTTCAATTGCATATGCCTTCCACAGACCCGAAGGGATAGCAGCACCTTTCCAATTCGGCTACGTTTACCTGATAGCCGGACTGCCGCTCGCATTAGGCGCTGCCGCCGGTGCTTATTATGGAGTTAAGATTGTAATTGGTTCTCAGGTAAAGTCAATTAAAAAAGTCTTCTCAGCTCTGCTGATCATTGCGGTATTGAAAATATTATTCAATCTTTAAATTGATATGGAAAATTCTTTAAAAGAAAAAATTAAAAGTATAGTCGGCGGTAAAAATTTTAAGGATAGTTATGAAGACCGGCTTTGCTATTCTTTTGACGCAACCGCAATCTATCAGCAGCTTCCGGAAGCGGTAGTATTTCCCGAAGCTGAAGAACAAATTTCCGGCATAGTAAAGCTTGCAAACGAGGCACACTTTAATATTGTACCGAGAGGCGCCGGTACAGGTTTAAGCGGAGGCTCAATTCCTGTAGAGAATTCGGTGGTTATTGTTATGACACGCTGGAATAAAATTCTGGAGATCGATACAAGGAATCTTACGGTAACAGTTCAGCCGGGAGTTGTTACAGCAAAGATTCAAGCCGAGGTAGAAAAGTACGGTTTATTTTATCCGCCCGATCCCGGTAGTATGAATGTCTGCACAATCGGAGGCAACGTTGCGAACAATGCCGGCGGATTAAGAGCCTTGAAATACGGAGTGACAAAAAACTACGTCCTCGGAACAGAAATGATTCTGCCAAACGGTGAATTGCTTAAGACGGGCGGGAAGAATGTTAAAGATGTTGCCGGCTATAATTTGAGAGACTTTGTAGTCGGCAGCGAAGGGACTCTCGGGATAATTACAAAAATTTTGTTGAAGCTGATCCCTTTGCCTACTGAATCGATAACTATCCTGGCATATTTCGATAGACTTCATGACAGTGCTGAATCGGTCTCGGAAATTATCTCTGCCAGGATAATTCCCGCGATGATGGAATTCCTGGATAACACAACCATAAACTGCGTAGAAGACTATACACATGCCGGGCTTCCAAGAAATAGCGAAGCCGTTCTTCTTATAGAAATTGACGGCAGAGGAAGCATCGTTAGCGAAGATGCAGAGACGGTAAAAAAAATTTTATCGAAGAATAACGCTTCAGTAATTCGTGTTGCCGGAAGTGCTGCCGAAGCTCTTCAATTAAAGACTGCCAGGCGAAGCGCTTTCAGTGCGCTGGCAAGAAGACGACCGACTACTATACTGGAGGACGCAACTGTTCCGCGCAGCGAGCTTCCGGTAATGATTGAGAAGGTAACTGAAGCCGGCAAAAAGTTTAATGTCGTTTTTGGAAATTTCGGTCATGCGGGAGACGGAAACCTCCACCCGACCTGTTTGACCGATGAGAGAGAAAAAGCGGAGATAGAAAATGCCCACAGGGCATTTGATTTTATTTTTAATGAAGCGATTAAGCTTGGAGGAACAATTACCGGCGAGCATGGAACCGGTCTTTCCAAAAAGCAGTTCCTTGAAAAAGTCGCAGGCGCGCCGGGTGTTGATATGATGAAGAAAATTAAAAGCTCGATTGACCTGAATAACATTTTAAATCCCGGTAAGATCTTTTCAATCAGTCCGAGGTGCGAAGGCTCGCTTCCCGGCAGCAGAGAACAGATTAAAGACTACCATTCGCATTGAACCGGAATAATGGGAGACCTTGCAAAAAATAATTTGCTGCTGAACGTTCTTCCCGGGGAAGATGTGCTGGCACAATGCATCCATTGTGGAATGTGCTTAGCTTCCTGTCCGACTTATTCGTTAACTCAATTTGAAAGGTCTTCTCCAAGAGGCAGGATTAAGTTAATAAATGCGGTTGCAAAAGGTGAGATCAAGGTTACCGATACATTTGCTTACGAAATGGATTTTTGTCTGGATTGCCAGGCATGCGAGACTGCTTGTCCTGCAGGTGTTAAATACGGTTCCATGGTTGAGTCGGCAAGAGTAATCGTCAGGGATTCGAAATTAGATTCTGCATTTTCAAGGATGTTAAGAAATATTCCGATGAAGATTATTACCACCAAACAACTTCTTAAAATATTTTCAGGACTCCTATACTTTTACCAAAGATACGGGCTTCAAAAATTTTTACATTCGTCCGGGTTATTCAAAATAATTTTTCCGAAGCTAAGCGAGATAGACAGGCTTTCACCGAAAGTCTCGAAGAAGTTTAGAGGTAAAACTATTAAGGAGAAAACTTTTCCGTTAGGTGAGGTAAAATATAAAGCTGCGGTTCACACCGGGTGTCTTATGAACGTGATGTTTGCGGAAATAAACAGAGATACTGTTGATGTGCTTACCTTATGCGGATGCGAAGTGTATAACCCGCAAGGACAGGTATGCTGCGGTTCTTTACCGGGACACAACGGAGACTTTGAAGCGGCACGAAAGCTTGCAAGAAAAAATATTGATGTTTACGAGAAACTTGATTATGATTTCCTTATTGTCAATTCTTCCGGCTGCGGTGCCTTTATGAAAGAATACGGCAATCTGCTGAAAGACGATCAAAGTTATTCTGATAAGGCAAAAGCTTTTTCTTCCAGGGTAAAAGATGTTATAGAGTTTGTCAATGATGCTTTAAAAGGAATTGAATTCAAGCAGTTAGATGAAAATGTTACTTACCACGATGCATGCCACCATGTTCACTCGCAGAAAATTGTTAATGAACCGAGGAATATACTTAATGCGATCCCCGGTCTTCAAATAAAAAATCTTGAAGAATCAACCTGGTGCTGCGGCAGCGCAGGTATTTACAACCTGGTTCACTACGAAGAATCAATGAAGATACTTGAAAGGAAAATGGAAAATATAAAAAACTCCGGAGCTGAAGTAGTATTAGCAGCAAACCACGGCTGTATTGCTCAGCTTAGATACGGTACTGAAAGATTTAACGTTAAGGTTGAAGTACTTCATCCGGTAAGCCTGCTAAAGAGAGCATTGTCAAAAGAAACTTAATCATTTTCCTTCCTCTCTATATAAAAGTATTATAACTGACTGGCGCAACATCCAATCTTTATAATGACTTATATCACCATCCTATTAACTGGATTTAAATAGTTTTGCGCATGTCCAATCAGAATAATAATTCGGAAATATTTTTTTTGTCAAAGGGCTATTAAAAAGTATGCACCAGTTAACAAAATATTAAAAATAATTTTTTTTTTAGAGCAAATTTTTGTTTTATAAATGAGAATTTTTATGTTTGGAATCGAAATTAAAAATAACACTTTTAAGTTTACTTGCGGAAGCTTCTTTAGTCCGCCGATCTATTTTTCTAAATAAATATTTTCCACTACAAAAGATTGTTTTTGTCAAAGACTTCCAATCTTTTCGTAGATTTTAATTTGTACCAAAAAAAATTGGTTTGATTTTCAAAGGTTCATGATGAATAAATCGTTACTTGATTACATTCTGCGCGTTCGTCTGCCTATTACAATATTCGTAATCATTGCCGCCTTTACAGTAACATACTTTGCCACACGCGGACTGGATAGAGGGATTGGCTATTCTCCTGTTCAGCCTATAAACTTTTCCCACAAGCTTCATGCAGGCGAGATGCTGATCGATTGCGAATATTGCCATACCGGAGTTGAAAAATCCCGTAACGCTATGGTCCCGGCGGTCTCGACATGTATGAATTGTCATTCCATTGCAAGAAAAGATCAGCCGGAAATAAAGAAGCTAAGAAATTATTATTTCAACAATATTGCACTACCGTGGGTAAGAGTGCATAAAGTTCCCGACTTTGTTTATTTCAATCATAGCGTGCACGTTAACAGCGGAATCAAATGCGAAAGCTGTCACGGCGATGTAAGGCAGATGGATAGAATAACACAGGTACACTCCTTTACAATGTCGGCATGCTTAGACTGTCACCGCCACCCAAAACAAAATTTACCATATTTAAAGAACATCAAACACGGACCCGACAATTGTTTTGCTTGTCACCGTTAACATGGAGATCGAATGGAATTAAAGAATATTCTAAATAAGAAGATACAAAGGAAGAATTTCTTCCTGACTATCGGTGCAGGAGCGGGCAGTTACTTTTTAGTGCGTTCACTGCCGTTTAAGTTTTTTGGCAGATTATTATCGAAGCCGAAATCAATTTCAGGAAGCAAAATAAAAGTAAAAATAAATCCTTCTGCGGTGAGCAGAAAAAAGGTTTAGGTGAATAATGGCAGAAGTTAAAGACGAACTTAATCCAAAAAATAAAAAAGATAACTTAGATACCGACTACTGGCGAAGTTTTAAAGAATTATTTAAAGATACTCAATTGCTGGAGTCAAAGCATCACGAATTCGGCAAAGGAGTAAAGGATGACTTTGATCCTGAAAAGCTAAAGGGACTTTCACGCAGAAAATTTTTGGCGCTTGTTAGTGCATCCGCTGCGCTGGCTGGCGCAGGATGTACCGATTACAGGCTTAAGGGGCATATAGTTCCATATAACCACATGCCCGAAGAGATTACTGTCGGAGATCCTACCTATTATGCATCAACAAGCACTGCCTGCTCTCATGCGTGCGGTGTGTTGATTAAAACCCGCGAGGGCAGACCGATAAAGGTCGACGGCAACCCGGACCATCCTGTAAGTAAAGGCAAGACGTGTGCTAAATGCCAGGCAAGCATTATCAATCTTTATGATCCCGATAGACTTGAAAGTCCCTTTGAGAAATCAGGCAGCGACTTCCTGAAGAGAGATTGGAAAGTGGTTGACGATGCAATAATTACGGCACTTGATAACAGCACCAGCAAGCAGATTGCCATCATTGCTCATCCGGTTGTTTCTCCTACCGGTAAAAAGGTGTTGGATGATTTCGCTGCCAAATATCCCAACACAAAAGTTTATACTTACGATTTATTTAATGAGAGTTCAAGAAATTCTGCATGGAAAAAGTGCTACGGCACCGATCAGTTTCCCTTGATCAAATGGAACGAAGCAAAAATAATTTTAGGATTGGAAACAGATTTCCTCGGTACTGAAGGCGATAAAGTTGAGACTGCAAGACTATTTTCCGAAGGAAGAAATTTTCACAATACCGGCAGCTTCAACCGTCTGTATGTTTTTGAAGGCTGCGTCTCCGTTACGGGAATGAATGCCGATTACAGGCTAAGACTTCGCCCTGATGCACAGTACGAATTTGTATTAAGTCTTTTAAGCGAACTGAGCGGTAAGGGAATTAATATTCCTGCAGGCAGCCAGGCTTACAGCGGCTACTCTTTAAATTCGTTTGCAAAGAAGTATGCTCTTCCAATTAAGAAATTGAATCTTCTGGTTGAGGATTTAATGAGCAACCAAGGCTCATCCTTAATATATGCCGGAAGAACTTTACCGGAGAATGTTCATGTTGCAGTTAATCTCTTGAACGAAGCATTGGGCAACACGAAACTATACAGAACAGAAGCTTTAAGGACTCCGGTATCTGCTTTGTCTTCAAAAGAAGAGTTGAGCGAGCTTGTACATGATATGAATGCAGGCAACGTTGCAGTCGTCATTCATTATGATTCCGATCCGGTCTATCATCTTCCTAAAGATCTGGGCTATGAAGAAGCCGTTAAGAAAGTCCCGATGACAATAAGCATGGTTGGAAGCAGCAACGACTCTTCCGCCTCCGGCAATTATACTTTACCGGTTAGTCATGATTTTGAATCCTGGGGCGATGCGAAAACCAGGACTGGGTTTTATTCAATGCAGCAGCCGGTTATCGATCCGATATTCGATACGAGGCAGAAGGAAGCAATTCTTCTTACCTGGCTGAAAGGCAAACCGGTGATTTATGATGCCGAAATCTATCATAAATATCTAATGAACAACTGGAAGCAGAATATTTACCCGGGACTAAATTCAAAATTAAGTTTTACGGAATTCTGGAATGCGGCTCTTCATGACGGCATTGTAATATTTAATGAGACTCCTGCGAGCCTTGGCAGCTTTGATAAGACTGCGGCGGACTCGTTGTCAAAGCCGGAACCCAATCTGCCGGAATTTGTTGTTGGTTTAAGGGAAAGCTACCAGGCAGGCGACTGAAAATTTTTGAACAACGGATGGATGCTTGAATTCCCTCATCCGGTATCTAAAGTAACCTGGGACAATTATGCGGCAGTTTCCAATAACACTTCAAAGAAGTTAAATGTTGGCGACGGAGATTTCATTACGATTCAAGCAGGTAAAAGGAAGCTTGATATCCCGATCTTTATCCAGCCCGGTGCAGCCGAGAATACAATTACGATTGAACTTGGCTTTGGCAGAAAGGTAGTGGGAATTGTCGGAACAGGAGCCGGATTTGATGCCGGTGTCCTGATGTCGATAGCAGGAGGTTTCTCGCCCTGGATATACAAGACTTCGAACGTAACTAAAGGCAGCGGAAGCTATACGATAGCTTCGACGATGGAGCATCACTTATTTGATACCGAGCTTACTACAGATGTCGCGCAGAAAAGAAAGATTATCCAGGAAGGAACCGTTTCTGAATATGAAAAGAATCCTCACTTCTTAAATGCCGCAAGACCGGATGAAGAAGAATCTTTATATCGCAGTCATCCTTATCCGGGGCTTAAGTGGGGGATGGTAGTCGATTTAAACAAGTGCATAGGATGCGGCGAGTGTGTTATTGCCTGCGTCTCGGAAAATAATACTCCGATAGTGGGCAAAGACCAGGTGCTGGTTAGCAGGGAAATGCAATGGCTTAGAGTCGACCGGTATTATTCCGGCAACATAGATGAGCCGACTATCAGCAACCAGTTAATGCTTTGCCAGCAATGCGACAATGCGCCCTGTGAAAATGTTTGTCCCGTTGCTGCAACAACTCACAGCCCCGATGGATTGAACCAGATGATTTACAACCGCTGTGTCGGTACAAGATATTGTTCAAATAACTGTCCTTACAAAGTGCGGCGGTTTAACTTCTTCAACTTTAGAGATCATTTCAAAGAGCATTTTCAGCAAAGCCAACTATTCAGCCTTGTGGAAAATCCTGAAGTAACCGTTAGATCCCGTGGCGTAATGGAGAAGTGCACATTCTGTATTCAGAGAATTATGAACGCACGCTCGCAGGCAATCCATGAGCATCGTGAGTTTAAGGGTTCGGACGTTACGACCGCATGCCAGGATGCATGCAACACAAACGCAATAATGTTCGGTGATGAAAATGATAAGAACTCGATTATCCATAAATACAGGAACCATGAACTTTCATATTATGTCCTGGAAGATCTAAATGTTAGACCGAATGTTGCTTATCTAGCCAAATTAAGAAACACTGAGACGGAGGAAGCATAGTGGCAATTGATTATTCGTTAGAACCGGTTCTTGTCGAGGGAAATCCTCCTTTAAGAGAGCTTGATGATGTAATCATAAGACCGATTAACACCAAGCCGACAAGAAAGTATCAATTAGTTCTAGCATTCTTTGTAAGCCTCCTGCTGATCGGCGTTATTTGTGTGGGTTTAACCTTTTACTACGGCATAGGAATGTGGGGAAACAATCAGCCTGTGGCATGGGCGTTTGGTATTACCAATTTCGTGTTCTGGATAGGAATAGGACACGCCGGCACTTTGATTTCAGCCATCTTATATTTACTCAGACAGCACTGGCGCAACGGCATTGCACGCTTTGCAGAGGCAATGACAATATTTGCAGTTATGTGTGCTGGTATTTTCCCGATCATCCACACGGGTCGTCCATGGCTTGCAGGATACCTGATTCCCTACCCCAACCAGCATGTTATGTGGCCTAACTTTGTTTCGCCTTTAGTATGGGACGTTTTCGCGGTTTCAACTTACTTTACCGTTTCGCTTATTTTCTGGTACACAGGACTAATACCCGACTTCGCAACTCTGCGGGATAAAGCAACACATAAAATCAAGAAGACAATTTATTCGGTCTTCAGTTTAGGCTGGAGAGGCTCAAACCGCCAGTGGCAGCATTATGAAAAAGTTTATATGATCTTTGCCGGTCTTGCAACGCCGCTGGTACTTTCAGTCCATACTGTAGTTAGCTGGGATTTCGCCGCTGCCATTCTGCCCGGATGGCATTCGACAATTTTCCCGCCGTACTTTGTTGCTGGAGCTATCTTTTCCGGCTTCGCTATGGTAAGCACAGTTCTGATTTTTATAAGAAAAGTTTTCGACATGGAACATATAATTACACTGGACCATCTCGAAAAAATGAATAAGATAATTTTACTTACCGGTTCAATGGTTGGGTATGCTTATGTTATAGAATGGTTCATGGCATGGTACAGCGGATCTACGTTTGAATTGTTTGCCACGCTTAACAGAGCCTTTGGTCCATACGGCTGGGCATACTGGATTATGGTTAGCTGCAACGTTGTCTTTCCTCAGCTTTTCTGGTTTAAGAAAATCCGCCGTTCCGTTCCGATTACGCTTATTATTGTAATCCTGGTAAACGTAGGAATGTGGTTCGAGCGTTTTGTAATTATAGCCTCTTCTCTCAGCAGAGACTTTCTGCCTTCAAGCTGGCATTATTTCAGACCAACGCTTGTTGACCTTGGCATATTATTCGGCAGCTTCGGACTGTTCTTCACTCTTGTACTTCTGTTTGCGAGAACGCTTCCGGTAGTATCTATTGCAGAGATTAAGTCTATTGTACACGGTGCGCAGCCTTCTCATCATGGAGAAGAATGAGAACAATTAAAATTAAAAAAGGAATTTTTAGGCTTAACCTAAAAGAAAAATTTCTCAGCAGGAAAAAATTATTGGAATTGAAAAAACTTAGTTGGCAAAATAATGGCAGATGAGAAACAATTATTCGGTGTAGCTGCGTTATTCGATACACCTGATGAAATAATAAATGCGGCGCATAAAGTAAATGAAGCCGGCTATCATAACTACGATGTAAATACTCCTTACCCGGTTCACGGCATCGACAAGGCGATGAAGCTGAAGTCGTCGAAGCTCGGTTATGTAACCTTGTTTTTCGGCTTCTTCGGAGCTTCTTCAATTTTATTCTTTATGTGGTGGACGCTTTCAATAAGCTATCCTCTCGTAATCGGAGGAAAGCCTTATTTCCCGCTTCCGGCGTTTGTACCGATTACATTTGAGTTTACAGTTTTGAATGCCGTCGTCTCTACATTCATTGCTATGATAGCCGTAGTTTTCAATCTTCCTTTTAATGCTCATCCTTTGCACGATACCAACTATATAAAGAACGTAACCTCTGATAAATACGGTGTCGTTATAGAATCGGATGACCCGCAGTTTGATGAAAGCAAAGTAAGCGAGTTCCTCAGATCGTTAGGCGGGAAGAATATCGAGAGGATTTTTAACCCGGAAGCTCCTCCGCTAAAAGTGTTTCAGCCCAGGTTTGTTGTTTTTTTGTTGATAGTGGCTATGATAACTTCTGCAGGTACCTATGTTACTCTGAATAAGTTTATGTACCTGCCGCCGTTTGATTTCATGCTTAACCAGAATAAAGGCTCAGCTCAGGCGGAAAGCACCTTTTTCCGCGACAAGCATGAGATGCGTGAGCCTGTTAAAGGAACCGTTGCACGCGGATTTATCCCTTATGCATTTAAGGATGCTTCAGATACAACTGAATTTTATTCTGATCCGCTGCTTCCGACCAAAAAAGTTCTTGAACTAGGACAGAGAAAGTTCTTAACCTTCTGCAGCCCTTGTCACGGCAACTATGCCGACGGTAAAAGCAGGCTGAGAGGATTTTTCCCGCCGGGTCCAACTCTGCATTCGGCTAAGGTTATAGGCTACAGTGATGGAGAGATTTATAACATAATTACAAACGGAATGCAGGGAATAATGCCGTCGTATGCATATCAAATAACAAGAGATGAGAGGTGGGCAATAGTTAATTATATAAGAGTTTTGCAGAGAGCGCAGAACCCGAAGCCATCCGATTTCTCTGCTGTAAGTGAGATTAATAAGGAGTCTGGTAATGCCTCAAACTGAATCTGGTCTACCTGCCGGAAGTGCAGGTTTATCTGCCGCTGAAAAATCCGGCTACATTAAAAAGGAATTACCTAAGAGTCTCGGTACGTGGGGTGCGGTTATTTTAATTTCCGGCGTTGTGCTGAGCATAATCGGATATGTAATCGATCCGGCAAGAGCCGCATTCGGTTACCTAACTGCGTACATCTTTTTGCTATGTATCGGAGTCGGGTCATTGTTCCTTGTTGCTGTTGAATATGCTGCCGGAGCTGTCTGGAGCGTTCCGTTCAGAAGGATTTCGGAACTCCTTGCTTCAAGCGTTCCTTATTTGATCTTGCTTATCATTCCCTTGTTCTTAAGTATGCATGATCTCTTTACGTGGATGAATCCCCACGTTGTTGCGCAGGACAAAGTTTGGCAGAAAAGGATGGATTACTTAAACGTTCCATTCTTTGTTATCAGGGACGTTGCTATTCTTCTTATATGGTGGCTGTTCTATCATCTCTTAATTAGAAATTCACGAAAACAGGATACGTCGCTTGACCAAAGCTTAACAACAAAAAATATTAAGCTGTCTGCTGCATTCCTTCCGATCTTTGCTTTTACGGTTTCGGTCTTCTCCTTTGACTGGCTGATGAGCATGGTACCCAAATGGTTCTCCACAATTTTCGGGGTTTATATTTTTGCGGATGCTGCCTGGGTTGGATTTGCTGTTGTGACTCTTGTATCTGTGCTGCTTACCGAGAAAGGTTATCTTAGCCCGAAAATCAAGAACGATCATTATTATAGTCTCGGTACGTGGATGTTTGCATTTACTGTCTTCTGGGCTTACATAGCTTTCTCGCAGTACATGCTTCAGTGGTACGGCAATTTGCCGGAAGAAATTATTTATTATGTTCACCGGTGGGACGGCGGCTGGAAGTATGTTTCGTTAATTCTTGTCATCGCGCATTTTATTGTGCCGTTCCTTTTCCTTGTCCCGAGAAGCTCTAAAACAAATCCGAAAATTTTGATCTTTGCTTCCATCTGGATAATTGCTACGCAGTATCTTGATTCCTACTGGCTTGTTATGCCGAGTATGGTAAATAACGGATTTACATATTCATTCAACTTAATTGATTTTACTTTCCCGATAGCGGTTGTCGGGTTAATTATTGTTCTGTTTAATGCATTAGCTAAGAAGCACAACCTGTTGCCGGTCGGTGACCCTAAGCTGAAACGAAGCTGGGAATTTCATCTCTAATAATGGAAGGATAAAAAGAAAGATTATGAGCAATAACGATAATGGTAGGAAGAATTTTTTAGCCGGCTTGAAAGAGCATCCGGTTAAAATTCTTGCTTTAATTTATCCTTACATTTTGATTATAGGAACCGGCATTGGTGTATTCTATCTGAACAATATAAACAACGTTGGGAAGAATATTATTACTCCTACTATAGTAGATACCAACAATACCGTTCCTGATTTACCTTTGATAAAGCCGAGCACGGGTCCTGCGGCAAATGTTTTTACGTTAAGCCAGCCGAGCGATGAACTGGTTGAAAAAGGAAAGCAGTTATTTACTACGAACTGCGTCTCCTGCCACGGCGCAAACGGTAAGGGAGACGGAGTGGCGGCTGCTGCGTTGAATCCCAAGCCGCGCAACTTTACCAGCATGCAGGGATGGATAAATGGTCCGAAAATTTCAGGAATTTACAAAACTCTTTCCGAAGGAGTAAAGGGAAGCGCGATGGTTGCCTTTGGTACTTTTACTCCCCAGGATAAATTTGCTTTAGCTCAATATATAAGAAAAACATTTGTTCCAAACCCGCCCCAGGACAGCAAGGAAGACTTAACCAACCTTGCGGCAACTTTTAAGCTTTCTACCGGCGAAGGCAGCGAGCAGGCTTCTGCACAAGGACAGGGCAATCCGGGTCTGATTCCCATTAAAGATGCGATGGTGCTAGTTCAACAGGTTGGTCAGGCTACGATCGATTAGATATTGACCATTATGAAGCAGAT
>JBJKRP010000349.1:0-18947 GCA_046704565.1 Ignavibacteriaceae bacterium
CCGAACATGTAGCCGATGTTTCCCTGTTTGTCTGCATAAACAAAATTCTGTCCAGGTACAGCGTAAGTCTTTAACGCATCTTTAAATTCTTCCCAGTTATCTGCCTTATCGATTTTATAAATGGAAAGAATCTCGTTGCTGACATAGTTCCCCAGCCAGTGCATGCTTACAACAGCTTCCTTTTGCGAAGCAACCAATTTTGGAACGCCTTTGTTTGTAAAGACAAAATTATACGGATGAACATTAGTGACAATCGGACCGTGGTCAGTCAGAAATATTTTGAATGCGACACTCGACGAATCTTTTACCCTGACTGTATCCTTCAAAACTTTTAAGTCATTCCACTTACCATTAAAAAGATATTTGGTTCCGGTTGAATCAATCTGTTCCGAATAAAAGTCGGCATCGTCTTCCATAATGTTTGTCATTGTCCAGGCAATATTTTGATTTTCGCCGATAATTATTCCCGGCGCGCCAGGCAAAGAAAATCCGCATACGTTGTTATCAGGAGTTATAATATCAGCCGCATACCATCTCCCCGGTGCGCTGAACGCGAGGTGAGTATCGTTTGCAATTATCGGCTTGCCGGATGAAGACATATTTCCGTTTACAACCCAGTTATTTGAGCCGACATGCGTCCCGCTCCAGCCTATAAACCGCCGGAACTCTTCATCGGTCCTCATAAAAGAAGAACTTATTTTTCGGTTCTTCGAAATTGCCGATGGAATAATAAAAGGTTCATCATCAGGATAGGACGGAATAATATCTTTCACCTTATCATATCCGAACTTCTGAATCAAATCCATCATAGCAAACTATGAGCACCAGCTAATATTAAGCTCCCTCGCCATCATTCTTCCTACAACAATGCAGTCGAGCGGCGTCCACGGCTTCGGCATGTAATTCAATATATCAAATTCGACCGGGTACTTTCCCTTCGCTTCTTTTATATAATGATTAACTCCGTTGGAATATGACTGAAGCAGCTTTAATGTTGCAGGGTCAAGCTGAGATAAGATTTCCGCGGCAGTTCTTTTTATTCCGATTGTCAGAAACATCTTATCAAACGGTACGGTTTCAGGTCCGATTATTTGGCTCAGCTCACCCTCACCCGCTCTGCGGATTAAATCCATCGAGAACAGTCTATCCTCGGCATGAACGTAGCCAAGCGCAAACGCCGCATCGTCATCATTCTTTGCAACGATATACGGCACAGCCATGCTGTCGCGGTATATCTTTACATCGCTCGAAATTTTTGAAGAAGCAATTTCACCGGTATAAGAAGGCAAAGTAGAAAGCAGCATTCTATAAAAAACAAATCCGCCTACCACAAGAAGAATTATTAAAGACGAAACTACTCCGATAGTAACCTTAAGCCATCTCTGCATAAGCCGCGCAAATTTATTTGCCTAAATATAAACAAAACTTCTGTAGGGAATAAAGGTATAAGGTTTGGTGTCGCTCCCTATACCGTTTTCCTTTGTTATCCGATTGCTTGCAATAAGTTAATTAACTAATTTTGAAGTGAAACCAATAAACAACTTGAAAGGCGGAAATATGCAGATTGGAATTGTAGGTTTACCGTTATCCGGAAAGTCGACGCTGTTTCAGACTATTACTAAGTCTCATCTCGACCAGTCGCAGTTGGTGCGGAGCGAATCTCACCATGCCGTCATAAAAGTCCCGGATGCAAGACTTGACAAGCTTTCTGAAATATTTTTGCCGCAAAAGACAACTAATGCTGCTATCGAATTCTTTGATGTTGTAGGCTTGCAGAAAGGCGATTCCGGGACATCACAGTTTACTGGCAATTTTCTCGGAACCGTAAAAACGAACGATGCGCTTATACAGGTTGTTCATCTTTTTGAAAATGAAATGACGCCTCACCCTTCCGGCTCAATAGACATGATGAGGGATATAAATACTTTTGAAACCGAATTCATTTTATCAGACCTTGCTATAATCGAAAAGAGAATCGACAGCCTTAAAAAACAAATCTTAAAAATTCATGATGATCATCTAAGACATGAGCATGCTCTTCTCGAAAAATGTCTTTCAATTCTTCAGGAAGAAAAGCCTTTGCGTGAAGCGGAGTTTCTTAAAGAGGATTTACACGATTTAAAGAATTACCAATTCCTTACACTAAAGCCGATGCTGATAGCATTAAATATGGATGAAAACCATGTCGGCGATGTTGATAAATATCTCGATAAGCTTGTAAAAACAAAAATCGGGAAGAATACAAAAGCAATAGCATTCTTCGGAGAGATTGAGTTTGAGATGTCGGAGCTTGATGAAGACGACGCAAAGACTTTTATGGATGAATACGGCATAAAAGAATCCGCCCTTACAAGCATTATTAGAGAAGCTTATTCGCTTCTGGGTCTGCAGTCATTCTTTACTGTTGGAGAAGATGAATGCCGCGCGTGGACAATCCGCAAAGGCATGAACGCACAGGAAGCAGCCGGAGTTATTCATTCCGATTTCTTCAATAAATTTATTCGCTCTGAAGTTGTACATTACGATGACTTCATAAAGTACGGTTCTTTCGCTCAGACCAAAGAACACGGCGTGTGGCGCCTTGAAGGGAAAGAGTATCTTGTTAATGATGGCGACATCTTAACGATTAGACACAATTAATTTTCGGCTGTGCCTCGTTGAAATAGTGGAGTGATGGAATTGATTGAGCTGCTCCACTATTCCAAAACTCCATCACTCCGATTCAGACCTTCAGCACCATAAGTATAACTGCAATATACGGTGGAACTGTAGCTATGGTTCCCCAAACATTCCACTTCCTGGAAAGTACCAGATACTCATCCCACGTAAATTTCTCTTCGTTGCTTGCGATCGCATAAATTTGTTTCTGAAGCGGTGAGACTTTAGACATAAAAGCATAGCCGGAAATAATAATCATTATTATTCCCCACAAAATCCACGGAGTTTCTACAAGAGAATAATTTCCCTGCATTGCAGTACCGAGACCGAATAATACTAACAGAGTTACCGACGGCATAGTAAAAATTTTGTCGGCTTTAATTAAGTTCCTGAAAGTATCGGCAATCTTAAGCCGGTCTGTTGATTTGTCCGCCTGCATCTTCCAGAAAATTCCGATGGTGATATTTCCAAGAAAAATAATTACGGCAAGCACATGAACAAGCTTCCAGATATTATAAATCATAGTCTTCCTTTTTTGATATTGACAAATTGTAAGCACTCAAATTTATTCGAGTTCACGATGAATTACAAAGTGAAATATTCTTAAACTTCTTTTGTGAAATTAAATTTATGTCTAATCCGGGTACCCGACAGTTTGAACTATGATTATCTTCTGTTCCGGTTTTAGTACTTCCATTTGCTTTGCAAGCTCTTCTCTATCGACCATGTCTCTTACTACTGCATTCAATCCTTCGGAGGCGCAGTAAAGATAAACATTCTGTACCATACACCCAGTTTCTAAGGCAGAAAGAAATAATCTTTTTTCATCGGTCATTGTCTTAGAAACCGGACTCATTTTACTAAAGTCGGCAACGTAAATCAGATTCAATGGTGCGCGCTTTACAAAATCCTGGCTGCCGGTATACGCCCTCAAATCTTTTTCGGAAACAATTGTTAAGGAATGCCGCTCCGGTTCATAAAGGAAAAGACCAGTTGGCAGCGCAGCATAAACGGATACTCCATGCCAGTTATATGCGGACGGAACAGTACGCTTGCCGGAAGCAGAATCATTAATGCCGTTGGCTGCCCACAGTAGTTCAGACAACTGCTGCCGTGAAATTTCCTCTGAGCCGAACTGTCTATGGCTTCTTCTCTTTTCAAGAAGTTTTAATAAGCTTGAATTTTTTCCATTAAATTCCGGTTGCGGAAGAGCTCCTGTTTTTATTTCCTGAGCTGATAATAAGATGGGTAAGACCAGGACTGTTATCAGACACAAAGCGATTAATCTAAACTTTATCATTTCTAACCTCCGTTTGTTGTTAAATTGATTTATCCAAAGTCTAAATTTCAATAATTCATTTCCCATTCTCCCATTTAACTACCGCCTGGAACGCCTGTCTGCCTGTATTTTTATTTTCAGCTTCAACATATTGCAGCCTGTTATCGTCATTAATATTGCTGACGCTTATTTCAATTACCTCTTCGTACTTCATTTCCGAATTGAATGACATTGTAATTGAATTCAAACAGTTGCTTTCATGAAATTCAAGCGGATAACAGTTCATCAGGTATTCAACATACTTTGCATTGTTAAGGTGGAGATTCAAATCAATGTCTGTATAGCTTACCGCTCTTTCAAAGACAGATTCTCTATTGTTTTCAAATTTTATTTTTTCTGGCAGGTCTTTGATAGCGTGGTTGTCCGGCTGATAGGGAAACTGAACCGGGAGGTTTTTTATGTCGGTTATCCTTTTGTTTTTGGCATTCAGCAGCAGCCATGCAGATGAGGCTCTGCAGAAGATATTCTCGCGTTCATCATAAAGAAGAAAGTCTCTTAATGCATAGAGTTTGTATCTTCCTTTGGGCCAGGTTTTAATCTTAATATTATCTTCAAAATGAGGATAAGAATTAAACTCGACTTTAATCCATGAAAGCACCCAGAACAATTCAAGCTTCTTCAGCTCTTCCCAGCCGCAGTTTAAGTCACTAGCATGGGCAGAGGCTATATCCTGAAGATAATTAAACACTGAACTTGCCTTCAATCTATCTTTGAAATCAACATCGTAAGCGCGGACTTTGAAGACTTCTTCCCAGGCTGCATGCATCGCGTCTCCGGTTTATTCTAAAAAAATACTTTTCAAATGTATCTAAAATTAATGAAATAAAATTTTGCTAAGCGCTTAGCCCTTTACGCTATGCTAAAAGACGAGCCCCGCATTATGCGGGGCTCAGGGAGAAAGGATTAGTCTGTGCCGCTAATTAGATGACCATTCTTTCTAACATACGACTTCCCCATTTGCTGCTTATGCTTTTGATTTAGAGACTCATTCTGGACTTCAAACTCTTCATCGCCTGAAAGCTTAAACTTTGAAACGATTCTTTCCAGGTTATCGGTCATGCGGTTCAAGTCCTCGGCAGCACGCGCTATCTGTTGAATGCCCGAAGAGCTTTGCTGGGTAACGCTGCTGATTGCTTCAATATTCTTGCTGATTTGTTCCGATGAGGCAGACTGCTCTTCGCTGGCTGCGGCAACCTGTGTAATAATGTCAACAACCTTTTCGGCACCGCCGATAATCTGCTTCAGCGAATTGCCTGCCTTGTCTGCAAGCTTCTTCCCGTCCTCCACAATCTTTGTTCCTTCTTCCATAGATATTACCGCGCCTTCTGTGTCCTTCTGTATTTGCTTTATCATGGCAGCAATTTCTTTTGTAGCTTTGGTTGTACGCTCTGCAAGCTTTCTTACCTCATCAGCAACTACAGCAAAGCCTCTTCCCTGCTCACCCGCCCTTGCAGCCTCAATTGCGGCATTCAATGCAAGCAGATTAGTCTGGTCTGCTATGTCATCTATTACCTGTACAATTTCGCCAATCTGCTCGCTGTTCTTGCCAAGCTGCTGCACCGTATCTGCAGATTTCTGGACGACCTCTGCTATCTTGTTCATTCCTTCAATTGTATCGTTAACAACTTTGCCGCCTTCCTTTGCAATATCTCCGTACTGTTTGGAAGCGCTGGTTGCCTGCGTCGCATTCTTTGTTGTATCGAGGATTGTTTTAGTCATCTCATCTACGGATGAAGCCACTTCCGAAGCCTGCTGGCTTTGTTCTTCAACGCCTGCCGCCATCTCTTCGGTACTCGACGAGATCTGGCTTGAGGTACTTGATGTTGCCGAAATTGCATCCACAACTTCTTTTAGAGCAGAAGAAAGTGAATTCCCCAAATTATTAACGTACCCTTGCAGTCTTTGATAATTACCTTTGTATTCGCCTGTCATCCTGGCAGTAAGATCGCCTTTCGACATTTGTTCCATAACAGCCTGGGCTTCTCTTACCCGGATAATAATTTCATCAATTGTATTATTGAAACCCTCAATAATTGTTCTGTAGCCGCCCATAAATCTTCCGGCTTCGCCTCTCTTCTCAAGATTGCCGTCAGCAGCGTTATGCCTCATTTCGTCGGTTTCAGCCTTCAGCTCTTTAAGAGTCCGCGTGGTTAAATTTAAAGCCGGCGCAATTTCATCCTGGCTGTCTTTAGGAGGAATTTCAAATCCGAAATCGCCTTCCGAAATTCTTTTCATGCTGCCGACAACATTCTTCTGGATATCTTCGGCAAACCCGTTAAGAGTCGATGCCATGCTGCCGAACTCATCCTTCCTATGCAGGTTTAACCTGGCTGATAGATGACCTTTGCCCATCTCACCTATCATAGTATTTACCTTATCGAACGGCTTTACAAGTACCAGTGAAAGTAAATACCACAGGATTAATGAAGATATTATTCCAATGGCAATAAAAACCATCATGTAGTCAGTTGACCTGTTTGCCAAACCCGAATTCTCATCGGATATTTCTTTGCCGAGCTGTACCTTGCTGTCCACAAGATTTTTTATCAGATTTTCTTCTCTTCCAAGAAATGTATTAAAATCTCCTTCCATGTAAGCTATAGCTGAGACACTATCGCCGGATAAAACCAGGCTTTCGTATTTGCTTACCTTTTGAAGAAGCTCGGGTCTGTTCTGAGCAAACTCATTAAAAATAGCCTTGTCTTTATCATTGACTAAAGTTTTAGCAAAATCTGCTGCCGCACTTGTAATAACAGCGGAAGCCGCCTTCCTCTTTTCAATCAACTGCTGCTTGGCTTGGGCATTATGCACCAGCACCATATCCTTAAAGCAAGCTTTTGCAGTTTCAAAGTTTGTAGAAATAAGTTCGAGCTGCGACAGCGGGACGGTAACCTGCTCGTAAAGCTCACTATCGGCATTGCTTATAGTATTGATGTCGCGTATGCCGATATAGCCTATTAAGACCGAAATAATACTAAGCAATGAGAAAATATAAATGAGTTTCTTTTTGATGGGTAGATTATAAAACCAATTCATAATATAAAATCTTTCCTACGGTTGAGTTTATTATAAGTTGATGAATTTCGTAAAGTCTATGCTACTTCACTTAGCCTGTTTTTTTCGCTGGTGGAAAGGATCTTTTCAAGATCAATTAATGTAATCAGTCTGTCTTCCAGCTTCCCGACAGCCATAATGAACTCCGAATTAACACCGGAAACCAGATCGGGCGGCGCCTCGGTTATATCCTTCGGGATTCTTAAAACCTCTTTTACAGCATCTACAATAAAGCCGACCGTCTTACCGGAAACTTCCACAACAACAATCCTGGTGTTTTTATCATGCTGTTTCCTGCCCATTCCGAGTTTTGCTCGAAGGTCGATAACCGGAATTATTCTTCCGCGAAGGTTTATTACGCCGTCTACAAAGGAAGGTGCGTTGGGTACTTTGGTAATTTGAAGCATTCTATTAATCTCATGAACAAAAAGTATGTTTACCCCAAATTCTTCTTCTCCTATTGTAAAGCTTACCAACTGAAGAAGCTCTGCAGAATCTTTCTTTTGATCTTCCAAACCCGACATTCTAATCTCCCGGTATAATTTTTATTATAAAATATTTCAGACTTTTTTGTAAATTCACGAAACTAAAGTTAGAGTGTGACATTCTCTAATGGTCATTATCGAAATAAACTAAAATGAATTTAGCCTTGAGATTTATTTACCCGGATATCTAAATCCAAGAAGGATAGTCCGAAATCTGCAGGTAAAATGTATATTATTCTTTCTCTGGTTATTTTTAACCATTTATAGTTTTCTAATTGGAGCGATTTACAGCCAATCTTCCAGGAATTGAAGATTTGTACAGCCGGTATATGGTATTATAATTGAAGAGCTTATAGACCCGGTTAAGTGCGTGCCGGCGTTAAAATTACCGGAGCAGATATTAAATTAATCGTGACTTTGAGCGATAATGTTTATTGACTTCTTTTCTGTTTAATTTGAAAATAAAGAGAGATGTAGTATGCAAGAAAATTTTTTACTAATAGGGCTTTCACATAAATAAATGGACCAAAGCAGGATTTTGATTGTTGAAGATGAACCTGCAATTGCGGAGCTTATCCAATATTCTCTTTCAGGGATGGGCTACCAGGTGGTTTCTATTGTCTCAACCGGCGAGGAAGCAATTGAGGCTGTCAGGAGAAAAAAAGTCGACCTGGTATTGATGGACATAATACTTGGTACCGAGATGACGGGAACTACTGCGGCGCAAAAGATAAGATCCGAAAAAAGCATTCCTGTAATTTTTCTTACGGCGCATTTCAACGAAAGCCTTCTGGATAGAGCTAAACTATCTGAACCTTACGGCTACCTGCTGAAGCCTTTTAACGACAAAGAACTTTACGCCGCTATTGAGATGGCCTTATATAAAGATAGCCTTGAAAAAAGGAGAGCACGTATCGAAAGCCTGCTTAAGTGCGCCCGAAGCATATCCCAGCAAATAGTTACCGATGAAGGAAAATATCTTGATGGAATTTGTGCAAGCCTTGTAAGCGCTCCGTGGATAAACGCTGCATGGATAATATTAACAGATAAGTCAAACACGATTCATAAATGGGCGGAAGCCGGCATGGGGAATGCGTTTCAAAAGCTGCTCAATTGCTTTCAAAGCGTCAAGCCCCCGTCGTGGTGCAGAGAGATTACTGCATTTTTGCAGCCGGATATTGATAACTGCGAAGGAAGAGAAACCAGATCAATTTATTTTGAAAAGATTGACAACCGGGAAACATTGCTGCTGCGTCTTGAGGCTGAAGGAAAAATACGCGGCTTGCTTGCTCTTTTAACTCTTGATAAAGATCTGGATAGAGAAGAGATTTCACTTCTAAAAGATATTTCAACCGATATAACACTCGCTCTGCACCGAAGTGAGCTGGAGGTCAAGCATAATCAGATCGAACAAAAGCTGATAGAATCCGAACATAAATACCGCAAAGTTTCAGAAGAAGCTACCGACATAATCTTTACGACCGACTTAAGCGGAAAATTTACTTATGTGAATAAAGCCGGTCTGGAATACAGCGGCTACTCCTCGGAAGAATTACTGAAAATGAGGTACCTTGATATTATACTACCGGAATTCAAAGAGAATGTTTACAAATTTTATAAGGATCAGTTCTACAGACGGCAGAATTCTACTTACATAGAATTCCCCTTCCTTACAAAGAAGGGAGATACAATCTGGTGCGGGCAAAACGCTACGCTGATCTTTGAAAATGATGATATAGTCGGGTTCCATTGTATATCCCGGAATATTACCGAGCAGAAGAGAATGGAAGCTGCTTTGCAGGAAAGCGAAAGCAGGTATAAGCAGCTTGTAGAATCTTCACCTGACGGAATTATTGTGGCAAGCCAGGGTAATATAATTTTCGCAAACGAAGCCTTCTTAAAATTATCCGGAGCCGCGGAACCGGCGCAGGTACTGTCCAAGCCGCTAACCCGGCTGATGCATCCGGATTCGGTAGACATTGCAAAAGCAAGGATAAAATCTCTAAGAAATAGTAGAACCGGCGCCTTTCTGCACGAACAGCAATTCAGGCGGCTGGACGGCTCGGTAATTACCGTCGAAGTAACGGCAAGCCCGATTCTCTTTCACAACGATACAGCAGTACAGTTTGTAATCAGGGACGTAAGCAGCCGTAAACATGCCGAAGAAGAACTCCGAAGGCAGCAGATAGAGGTTAATACCCTGCTGGACAGCATGCCGGGAATAACTTTCTTTAAAGACATTAACTTTAAATATATCATCGTAAACCAGAATTTCTGCGACATGATGGGTTATACAAAGGACGAGATTATAGGCAAGTCCGATTTTGATCTTCTGCCCAAACATATTGCAAAGAAATACAACGCCGAAGATATGCAGGTAATAAAGACCGGGAAAGAATTATCCGTTATGGAAGAACGGATTTTGGTACGCGGCAAATATCTTACTATCGGTACAAGAAAGGTTCCGCTGAAAGATGAGTCGGGCGTGGTCGTCGGACTAATCGGCTTAGGTATTGACGTTACCGAGCAAAAGGCTGCAGAAGAGGCGATAAAGAGATATTCCAAAGAAATGGAAGAAATAAATGCCGAGAAGGACAAATTCTTTTCAATAATTTCTCACGACCTGCGAAGCCCCTTCCAGGGTTTGCTCGGTCTATCGAATGCTATGATTGAGGAGTTCGAGACCCTGACAGCGGAAGAGACAAAATTATTCATCAACAATATCCACAACTCCGCAAAGAACCTTTTCAATTTGATAGAAAACCTCCTGCAATGGTCAAGGATTCAAAGAGGCAAGCTCGATCTTCAACCTGTAGCTGCCGGCTTATATGAAGAGGTGCTTTATGTGATAAACCTTCTTCAAAGGAATGCATCGGACAAGAATATAAAGCTGGTAAATAAAATACCCGAAGAACTGATTGTCAGCTCCGACATTAATACTCTGCACTCAACGCTACAGAATTTAATTTCAAATGCCATAAAGTTTACAAACAAGGGCGGCGTCATTCAAATTGATGCTGAAAAAGATATAGAGTTTGTTTCGGTCTCGGTTATCGACAACGGCGTCGGTATAGCAGAACGGGATATACAAAAGCTTTTTAGAATAGATACACAGCATTCAACCCCCGGTACAGAGCGCGAGGTTGGTACCGGGCTCGGTTTAATTATCTGTAAAGAACTTATCCAGAGACAGGGAGGAAATATCTGGGTAGAAAGCGAGCCCGGTAAAGGCTCTGCTTTTACATTTACTCTTCCAGTTGCAAAAGAATAAACAAACAAAAAAATATTATAACATGAAAAGTGATACAACAATAGAAGAAGCATTACAATACTCGGAACAAAAATATAAAGAAATATTCGAGTTTGCACCTATCGGAATATTCCGTTCGGATATTGACGGCAATGTTTTATCCGCCAATTCAGCCCTAGCCTATTTGCTTGGTTACAGGTCAGTTGAGGAAGTTCTCAAAATAAACTTAAGGAATGATGTCTTCTTTGACCCCGAAGAAGGCAGCAAGATGTTCCGCAGGTATAAGCCGGTAACAGAGGGAATAGACATAGAGCTAAAATGGAAAAGGAAAAACGGTTCGCCCGTATGGATTGAGTTGAATGCTTTCATAGTAAAGGACGAAGCCGGAAAGACGCTGTGTTACCAGGGCTTTGTACGCGATATTAGCGTTTCCAAAGCTCAGAAAGAACAACTGGTAAAGGCTAAGGAAGAAGCCGAAAAGTCTGATAGACTGAAGACTGAATTTCTTGCCCAGGTCTCGCACGAAATACGTACGCCGCTAAACAACATTATAACCTACTCATCAATACTTAAAGAAGAGTTTGAAAGCAAGCTGCCTGCCGGCTTCGAAAATGCATTTAAGGTAATTGATGCAAGCTCGCAGCGCTTAATCAGGACCATTGATCTTATCTTAAACCTCTCGAAGATTCAGACAGGAAACTTTGAAGCCAACTTCAGCAAGTTCGATATTGAGAAGGACCTGCTCGAAGATCTTACGATGGAATTTTATTCCCGCGCCAAGATGAAGAACCTTGAGCTTAAATATAAAAACGCAGCTAAAAAGACGAAGGTTTTTGCGGACCAGTATTCGCTCGAACAAATCTTCTCCAACCTGATCGATAATGCAATCAAATATACTTCCCAGGGAGAGATAGATATAACTCTAAAGAACAAGGATAATAAAATTTGCATTACGGTTTGCGATTCGGGGATCGGGATCTCACAAGATTATTTGCCAAAACTCTTTAGCCCGTTTACCCAGGAAGAAGGGGGCATAAACCGCCGTTATGACGGCACCGGGTTGGGTCTTGCACTGGTTAAAAAATATGCCGAGCTAAATAATGCCGAGATTAGAGTAAAGAGCTCGAAAGGACGCGGGACTAAATTTACTATTACCCTGCCGCTGATTGATTAAGTTTTACTTAATATTCTTGGTCACCTCAATACCAAGCTGTTCCATCCTGTAGCGCAGCTTGGAGCGAGAGAGACCAAGTATCTTTGCCGCCCTAACTTGGTTTCCGTTTGTTATGCTTAAAGTCTTTTGAATAAGCGTTCTCAACACCAAATCAATCTGGATTCCTTTGGGAGGGATCTTCAATACAAAGCTGTCGTCTTCAATTGCTTTTGAAGTTGTAGAATCAACCAGGAACGATAGATGCTTTTCCTTCAGTTCATCTTCTTCTATCAGCAGAACGGCTCTTTCCATCGCGTTCCGAAGCTCCCTAATATTTCCTTTCCAGGGATATGAAACGAGCAGGTTTAACGCATCCGGATCAATGCCTTTTATATTCTTGCCGAACTTGTTGGCAAATTCTTTAAGAAAGCTTAAGGCGAGTACCGGAATGTCTTCCTTTCTTTCACGAAGCGGCGGAACCAAAATCCTGGCTACGTTAAGCCTGTAAAATAAGTCTGCCCTAAAGTTTCCCTGTTTTACCTCTTCTTCAAGGTTCCTGTTTGTTGCCGCCAGCACCCGGACATCAACTGCAATTTCCTTTTCGCCGCCGAGCCTGTAAAACTTTTTCTCCTGCAATACCCGGAGAAGCTTCACCTGGAGATCGGGCGACAGCTCGCCTATCTCATCAAGCAGGATTGTACCGCCGTTGGCAAGCTCAAATTTACCCAGCTTGGTTTTTTGAAGAGCTCCGGTAAAGGCTCCTTTCTCATGACCGAACAGCTCGCTCTCCGCAAGCTCTTTTGGGATTGCCGAGCAATTTATTTGAATAAACGGACCGCTGCTGCGCGGACTTTTCTGGTGAATAAACTTTGCAAACTCCTCTTTCCCGGTGCCGCTCTCTCCTTCTATAAGCAAGGTGGTATCGGAGCTTTTGGCAAGCTTTTCTACGGACGACAGCAGCCGCATCATCTTAGCGCTTTTCCCGAAGAACTCCCGCGTCAGCTCGTCTTCGTGCAGCATCTGGTGAAGCTTATCTACCTCCGTCCTCAAATATAAATTCTCAAGAGCCTTCTTTAATATTGCCTGGAGCTGATCAATATCTATCGGCTTAAGAAGAAAGTCGAACGCACCGGACTTTATTGCAGCCACGGCTATCTTAACATCCGAGTAACCGGTTATCATTATAACCGGGATATGATAGAACTTTTTTTGGAATTGCTTTAACAGCTCGAGACCGTTGTGGGTTGTAAGATATATATCAAGCAAAATTATGTCAGGTTCAAAGCTTTCCGCTCTGTCGATTGCTTCGCTAGCCTGGAGACAGGTTTCAACGTCGTAGCCAAGCTTAACCAAAAGTTTCTTCAGCGAAACGGATACAAGGTTATCGTCGTCAATAATTAGTATTTTATGCTTGATCATCTGATTCCCAATTAGCGGGATTAAATATTATAAAAAAACGGGAGCCTTTGCCCGGCTCGCTTTCAAAATCCAGTTCAGCCTGATTTTCTTTAAGAAGCATTTTGCAGACACTTAACCCCAAGCCGGTTCCCTTCTCTTTGCTTGTATAAAAGTCCTGGAATATTTTATCCCTGTCTTCCAGACTTATCCCGACCCCGGTATCCTTTACCTCCCAGAATATTTTGCCGCCGTTTAGGAAAGTCTTAACGCTTATTTCTCCCTTCCCCTCGCACGACTCGATGGCATTGGTGATAAGATTAAGAAACACCTGGAGTAGCTTGCTCTTGTCGAAGCTGCAAAGCGGAATGGAATCATCAAGATCAACATTAAACTTTACGTTCTTCCTTTCGGCATTGTAGCGCATAATGCTGTACGCGTTGCGTGTTATTTCGTTTATGGAATAGTCGGAAAGCCCGTTGTTATTCTTCTTAACAAGAGTGAACATGTTATCAATTAAGTTCTGAATGCGGTTTAACGCATCGCTGCATACTGCGACGGAATCGTTTGCCTCGGAAGGCATTTCGTCGTCAATCATTTTAAGATAATCAAGGTTTAGCTTTATAGCTGAAAGCGGGTTTCTAATTTCATGAATCAGGCTTGCTGTTAACTTTCCGATTATTTGAAGCTTATTATCTTGAATGTTGTCATCAATTAAAGGCATTACAGAGAAAAACTACTTTAGATACCACAATAAATTAATTTTGGGCGGTATTATAAATATTTCATCTATAATTAGCAAACATTTTCCTACAAAAGGAACGCTTTGCTTCCCATACTTCGAATTTTTTCTGAAAGTTGTTTGGAGGCTACTTGGTTTTGTTTATTTCGTTTAGAATTTTATCGGCAACCTTACCGATCACTTCATTCGAATTATAATACCCGTTCTGGATTCGCTTGGCTATTTCGTCCGAGTTTGATGCCTGGCTGACCGAACTTTGTATGTTCTTTGCCTCTTGCGACAGCTCTAATTTGTCTTGTATTTTCAAATTTGCATTCCCGCTTTGATCTTTACCTTTTTGGGGCAAGTCTTTTTGAAAATAAATACTATTATTATTTGTTACGGATTTTATATCCATCTATTTACCTGCTGTAATATATTAATTTCTTTTTATTGCTTAAAAACCTTTGACGTTCTTCTATAAGTCTCATTTTTTTCTTTTTTAACGCAATAATATTATCGTATTTCTTATGAATTTGTTTAGTGATGGATGTCAATTCCGACTCATATTTTTTTAACTCTTCCATAGGAAAACGGACTATCAGTTCATTTTTAAGCTTATGAACCGCAATCATCCTTGCTTTAGCATTATCGAAATTTATCTGAAATTCTTTAGTTTCAATCAGAAAAAGATCATTTAATACCTTGTTCAGCAGTGACTTTAACTTTTCTATTTCATTATTAAGCATAGATAATTACCCGAACAGGCTGCTGCTTGTACCCCCAACGCCAAACAACGAATATGTATTTGATAATTGCGACATCTCTACCTGAAGCTGAACATACTCATTTCTTAAAGTATCTGCCTGAACGCTTATTTGAGTTTGCGCTTTTGTAATTCTGTCGCTTAAATTCTGAATATTGTCGCCGAAAATCTTTTTTGTTTTAGCTAAGTAGCCGCCCACGCCAAGGTAAGGAGTTACATCCTTGTAAAGAGTGGTTGCAATTCCGCTGGAGGAATTGAAGATAGCACCAACCTGGTCGGGAACAGTTGTGATCTGGCTTTTTAGTTGGTTATTATCAGTAACGCTTAATCCGGTTGTGGGGTCAAATGTTATTCCCAGAAGTGTAAGGTAACTTAAATTGCCGTTTGGAATTCCTGGTATCTTTCCCACTGATTGAGCAGAAAGAGTCTGGAATAATGTCTGTGCGTTCGAATCGCCTACAAATATACCTTGTTCACTAAGACTTGAGACGCTGTTTTGTTTGATGTTCGTATAAACAGCATTAAACTTTGTAATATAGTCCTGAATAGCTGAAGTAATTGCTCCTACATCCGGCTGCACCGTTATGGTTGTATCAGGATCTGTTGATTGCTGCGTAGCATTTAGATTAAAAGTAACGCCGCTTGCCAGGTCGCTTACATTGTTTGAGTTTCGCTGTATGCTCAAACTATTAAAAGTAAATTTAGCATTAAGAAGGTTGTTGGCAGTTGTCGTATCCGGATAAATAAAACCGGGAGTATTCGGTTCAACTGCTTGGCTAAATGTAGGGCGTGTCGCGCCGAGATTTAATCCTACTGAAGCTAAAGCCGTGCCTGTGCCGGTATCCGCAAGATTTTCAATTCTGTAATCAAGCCCGGTTTTATTGGCTGTAATTGATAATTGCGTTGTTGTACTCGTCGGTGTAAATTCCGAACCGGTTACAATACCGGAAGCGCCGACCAGGTTTCTAACGCCTATTCCCAAATCTGTAACAGGATCATATCCGCTTGTGGGAGGCGTAATAGTAACATAGTTTGTAGCGTTGTTAACTTTTATCTGCAGCTGGTCCTGACCTGCGGAAGGAGTATTGGATAGTTTTTGAACTGTTAAACCCGGCACTAATTGAGAAATTTGAGGTCCAATATTATTCAACATAGCGCCATAGGAACTGACATCCGTTACAGGGATGGTAGTTTTTGTTCCGTTAAGATTAACGGTAAACGACGTTGCAGCTCCTCCTACAGGTGCTGCTGTATCTGTTTCGGCGTTCGAGGTTACTACCGCCGAGTTGGAATTTATTGCGCTTGCAATTTTCTGCATGGCGGTTTGATTCGTCTCGCTTGCACCAAAAGTAACAGAGACATGGCTTACAAGCTGACCTGCCGTTCCGCCGCCGGCATAAATATCGAAAGTATGCGTACCTGTAATGGCATTGGCTGCCGATAAGGTTTGATCTTGAGAAACAACCACATCACTTTTTGCAAGCTGGCTTACTCTTATATCATAGCCGCTTGATGATGCCGCGCTTGTTGCAGTTGCAGTAACAAATTTGCTGTCGGACGATGTAGTTGTCTTGTCCTCAAATACTGAACTCGTACCGGTCTGCTGCAGTGTATTAACGCTTGTCTGCAGATCAGTAAGATTTTTTGTTAAGACGTCATATCCATTTGAAATGTCCTGGTAGCGCTGTTCATCGTTCTTTAGCGGGGTTACTTTCTGATCAGTCAACTGCTGTGTATATGCAGCTACTAAGGAATCGATCTGGCTGCTGATCGAATTAGAATTCGGGCTTGATGAAGTTACCGACGTTGTATTTGTAGTCGGGCTTGTTGTAGCTGCAGGACTTGATGATGTTACCGGGCTTGTCGTTGCCATCTCTTACCCCATCTTATTTATTGCGTCTAACCAGGATTTCCTTAGTTCAGTCAATATATGAAGAACCTCGGAATAATTTTTCTTCCTCATCTGTGCCTGGCAATATTGATACAGCTTCAATAGCCCGATAGAGACGTCCCTGACTTCCGGCGTATCATAACGCAGCGCAGAAACAAGCTGCTGAATAGCTTCGTTTGTCCTGTAAAGGTCACGTTTCTGACAGCTTGTTATTGCGAGGTCGTAAGTCTTAATAAATAACTGCTGCGGAGTAGCTTCTATTACCTCTTTTACAAGATAAGGATTTAATTTACTTTTTTTGCTGTTAAATT
Organism: Ignavibacteriaceae bacterium; assembly: GCA_046704565.1. Classification (GTDB taxonomy): domain Bacteria; phylum Bacteroidota; class Ignavibacteria; order Ignavibacteriales; family Ignavibacteriaceae; genus FEN-1297. The sequence goes on from JBJKRP010000349.1 coordinate 17,024, forward strand.
TTGTACTATACATAAAATTAAAAGCTGCTGATAAAAAATCTTACCCCCGGTTTCCGCAATCAATTATCTTTTGCGGACCGGGGGATAAGAAATTATTTATTCATGTTACTGTAATAAGCTTAAGAGTTGCTGTGGAGCATTATTCAACTGTTTAAGCATTGTTGTTGCAATCTGTCCAGCAATCTGACCTTGTGTCGATTTAAGCTGTTCTTTTGCAACATCCGCACCGAACAACTGATCAACAGTTGATTGCGCATTTGAAATTGCCGAGTTGATATAATCGCTCTTTACGCTAAATCTTTGTTCATAGTTACCTATAGAACCTAAAGCGTTCTGAACTGCAGTCTGTAAGCCGCTGACATCAATTGAAGTAATATTTGAAGCAGTTGCACCGGTACCGGAAATTGAGCTAAGGTCTAATGTGCTCATTGTACCGAAATTAATTGTTGTTAATTCTGTTCCGGATGCAGTTACACCAGTCTGGAAGACAAAGTTTGAAGTGACTCCGCTGCCGCTTAACAAAGCTGTATTGTTAAATACAGTATCTGAGAAAATAGCGCTTACTTCGTTTCCAAGAGAGTTGATATCGCTGGCAAGAGATGTCAGGTTCTTTGTAGGGTCACTTGCCTGAGAAACTTTACCCTGGATTTGATTTAACAAGTCGTTTATACTTGACAACGCACTCTCAGCCGTTGAAAGAAGACTCTGACCGGACTGTATGTTTGACTGCGCTGATTGATATTCCGCTATTTTATTTTGAAGCTCTTTGCCAACACGGTAAGCCGATGTATTATCGGATACGTGGTTAACACTTTTTTGTGATGCAAGCTGGAGCTGTGCAGTTTGCGTCTGCTGTTGAACTTGAAGAAGCGAATTATAGGCATCAGTTGCGCCCATATTGCCATAAATTGAGAAAGCCATAAAAACCTCCGTGTATTGAAAATTTCCCGGGAATCCATTCCCGGTGTTTGTTAATTATTTTTCTTGAGATCTACTCCTTGCAGACACGCTAGCTTTTGTTTGCAACTTTGAATCTCACCAACATTATCGGAGGGCAAAAATAAAAGTTTAGTTTTCTCGAAGTTGAATCATCTTAATTGTTTTACCCCCCTAAAGTCGTGACCGGTTTTTTAGTGCAGATTTATTTTTTGCTTTACAACCCCAAGCTTATGCATAACTTCGGCAGAACCGGAAAATTTTTTTTCTGCGTATTCGATGATGCCGATTATTTTATGTAGATCATTTTGCCGCAGATATGTCGAGATAAGAAAGAATATTGTTGAAGCATCCTGCGGATTCTTTTCAATTGAGCTTTCAAGAATGCTTGCAGATTCTTTATACTGTCCGCTCGCCGCATATGCAATGCCCAGTTTATTTAGAACCGTCGAACTACCGGAAAACTTTTCCTTTAGTTTTTCAAGAAGCTTTATCTTTAATTCCTGATGAGAATATTTATCTATCAGACTTATTACCAAATCCAAATTATTTTTAGTAACGGCAGAAATAAATTTGTCAATGCTGCTCGTCTCCATAATTTTACTATTGAATAATGTATCGAATATTTCAAGCTCTGCGCTGATTTTACCGTCATAGCTGCCTTCTTTTATGCTTTTCAATTTTTCATAAAAGAAATTGAAGAGAGAGATATTTTCAATAAGTATCGCAATGTTTAATGCCTGCACAAAGAAATCTCTTTCAGAAAGCAAAATAACCTGGCTTGAATGATGATTCGATTTAAGCATTGACGAATTTACTTCGTAAGCCTTCCTGCATAGCATTTCCGCTTTGTTTTTATCACCGAACTTGATATATATCTTTGCTGCCGTCAATAACGCAAGAGGCTGCTTATCATCGCTCTGAAGGCTCCTGTCGATATTCTCAAGGGCAGAATTCCATTCTGCTTTCTCCGCCAGATAGATTGCAA
>JBJKRP010000350.1:0-8593 GCA_046704565.1 Ignavibacteriaceae bacterium
TAATACTTTTTCTTTCAGAATTTAAATTTTTTGTTTAGGAAATAAAATTTTCTTCCCTTGAAATAAAATTTTTTATATGGGAATTAATATTTTCTATCCCGGGAATAAAATTTAAAATATGGGAATAGAAATTTAAAATATGGATATAGAAAATTTCTTTTTAAAGACTTTTCTTAAAAATCTGCAAATTTCGCATATTTTTATGAAAGCAGTGATTTCCGATGATAAGAGTCAGATTATCTTTCAAACATCTATTATTTCTTAACTCATCTGCCTGCTCTAAGCAACCTTCACAATTACCATTGTCATGTCGTCATTCTGCTCGGCATCGCCGCGGAAGGTATTTATAGAATCCCAGATTTCATTCATTATTTCGGATGAGGCTTTATTAGTCTTTCCCTTTAGGATTTCAGAAAGCTTGTCTTCGCCGAATAAATCCAGGTATTTATTCATTGCTTCGGTAATGCCGTCTGAGAAGAAGGCATATATTTGTCCCGGCATCAGCGGGACTTCCTCTTCTATTAAAGTATTCTCAAAAACAATTCCTTTCTCAAGACCAACACCAATACCTTGAGTTCTATAAGATTGAACTGAGCCGTTTGAAGCTGCAAGAACAGGCATGTGTCCCGCGCGGCAGAAAGTTACTTTCCTTTCGGCAGTATCAAACAAAGCAAGCGTCATGGTAACAAAGGAATTTCTTTCAATAGATTCGTAGAACTTGCGGTTCAGTTCGATCATAATCTGCTTAGGAGATTTGTCTGCAGTACATGAAAGCTGGATCATCGTTTGAAGCTTAGTCATGTAGAGAGCGGCGGGCAAGCCTTTGCCGGAAACATCGCCGACAACCACAAACATTTTATTTGCGGAGACCGGTATTAAATCATAATAATCTCCGCCTACCTGATTGGCAGGGATCATCTCGCCGCAAATATCCAATCCATTTACGCTTGGAACGCATTTAGGCAAAAGTCCCTGCTGGATTTTTCTTGCAAGAGAAAGGTCTCTTTCAATTCTAAGCTTCTCTGCCTCGGATTCATAGAGCCTGGCGTTTTCTATGGCAATAGCAGCCTGGCTCGATGCGGCATTAAGCAAGTCCAGGTCCTTGCCGGCAAACTGTGAACCTGAATATTTTAATCCGAAAAGCAAAAGCCCGATAACCTTTGACTTTATAATCATCGGGATAGTGGTAAAGATTCCGTCTTCAATCAGCCTGGATGAGGCACCGGGAAAAGCCTCTGCAAACTCATGCTGCTCAATTACAATTCTTTCGGAAATAAGGGACTTCTTTTCCACCTCATTCTGAAGACTATCGCAATTGATAACAAGGTCCTTGTTTGATATTCCAATGCTTCGTATTAAATGGAGATCTCCGTCCTTCTTAGCTTTAATAAGTATCCCGAAACGGTTAATCTTAAGAGACTCGACAAAGGTTGATTTCATCGAATCGAGGATATTATCCAGACCTACAAGTGTAGAGACGTCATTGCTGAAGCTTAAAAGTACACGCTGGTAGGCAAACTGCTCGGGATAAAAGCGCGCGGTAAGAAAATCCTGGAACCTGTCTTTAGTAGACTGAAATACGAGTGCAAATACTATAAAGATTGAGCCGGCAATTACCGCCTGGAACTGAGTACCTATTGCAGAGCTTATGCCCTGACCGAGCACATAAATTATGAGAAAATAAATTGCCGCCAATGAAGCGGTGGCAATACCGTACATCAAGGTATTTTTAATTACAACGCTTACGTCCATCAACTGGTATTTAAAGATGGAATATGCAAATGCAATCGGTATCAGTATTATTAAAATAATAGGAGTATAATATGCCGGAGAATTAAAAATTGTATCCGAGATTGCCGGCGCGATACGGGAAGTATAGATAATTGCCGCTAAGGCAATAATAAAGGCAACAAGAATTATAAAGACCGGCTTTTTCTCTTCCTTTGTTTTTAATCTTCTATAATTTATGACAAGGGAAACAAGCGCCGTTAATTCTACGGCAGATAAGAAGTATCCTATATATGTAATTAAGCCGTTAGCATTGTTTATTGTTCCCTTTCCTAATCCAAATATTTCTACTAAGATAATGACTATTGCTAAGGCAATAACGCCGGATATCATAAACAGGATTCGCTTCGTCCATTTCCTGTCTATCAGTTTAAAAGGCTTGGGGAACGTCCAGAAGAAAGTGAGCAGCATAAAGGGATAGGCGCTTTCACCTGCGGCTATAAGAAAGGCGAGCAATAAGAACAACATCTTATCTGCCCGAACCATCGCAGGCGAGATATTTACAGGTACAAACAACTGCATAGCTCCCAGCACCGAAGCAGCACCGATTCCGTAAAATAACTTTTGAACTCTGCCGCCGGGCTTTGCCATTAAAACAATAAAGCCGATGAGCATCTGCATAAGTGCGAGTATGGATATTGATACCTGCGAAATGTTAATAAGCTTTTTAACGTAGACCCTGGTGTGAATGATTTTGCCGTTATGCGAAATTGTATAATCGGCATAATCGCCCGCATTGACCTTATTTAAGATAAACTGTGCAGTACCGGCATCCGGCAGATCGTGGTTATTTATTTGAAGTAAAAGATCGCCGTTTCTTACGCCCGCGTTCCAGGTTACCCCGCCTACCTTAACACTCTCGAAGTGAAGTACAATTTTCCCGTTTGAATCTTTTTGATCAACCCACAGACATTCATCGTTGGATTGGATCCTTACCGCAAGGGCAAAATAAATTTCTACTACCGCCGTAATAATAAGAACCAGTGAAACCGCTATAATGAATTTCGATCTGTTCTTAAGATAAAATTGCTTGACGTTATTCATTTCAACTTTGACGCAACGGATTAAACAGGCGCATATTTAATTAAAAAGACAATGATTGTGAATTTTGGTTAAATAAAACTAACTAAAATAAGAAGCTAAATCAAATTATTCGGCAAAGGTTGCAGTGCCGTAATATTTAATTTTGCCTGCGCCGTGTGTCATCCGGTTTTACCCGGGAATCTATTCATTTTATTATGACACTTTGATTTCTATTTTGCCTGATTACATAAATCCGGGTAAATATCATTTAAATAGCTTTAATTAATTTTACTTGACATTTAGCCGGTCTCCGTTATAATTTTCAGTAGACATTTTGAACCGGTTAACTTAGATCAAACATTTGCTAAAACTATTTTGTTGAATTAAGCCGAAAGCTTATAGAATGGAGAATACACGGGGGTGATATCCCGAATAAACGTTATTTCTTTATCGCTTCGCCCCGTAATACAGGAAGGAATGACAAGCCTTGTTAAGCCTGAGGAGGGAATAAACTTTTCTTCCCGCTTTGATAACTTTCAAAATGCGGTTGAGCATTTTACAAAGCGGAATGAAACTGCAAGGCTAAACGATACTTTATTTATCGATGATGCATCATTAGATAAATCAAAAGTCATCAACATGCTTAGGTCGATTCATTCGGCGTACGGGGCAAAGACGATCGTATATACAGACAGTATAGACGGCATTTATTTAAATAGGCTGTGGCTCTCCAACGTAAGCGGCATTCTTCATAACAGGGAAACTCCCTTAGTAGACTTTTTCAAACGCATTAAGAAAGAAAATAAATCAAGCCGCGGAGATTCAATTTACGGCAAGGAATCTGAGCGCTACTTTGATACCGGGAAGAAGTTTATAGAGGCTATCAGGCTTGTCAACAGGGGATGCGACTGCTATGACGAACTGGTGACCTCAATAATTTTAGGCAAGCACATCTGGGCAAAGCGGGAATCGAGCCAGGATAATACCGGCAAATATTGGAACCTATTTGAAGCAAGGCACGGTTATAATACTCAAGAGAAAAATGCCTCAATTAATTTTATGGATGAGTCCGCAAATTTCTTTGAGGTAAACGAAATTTTAAGTCATCTATCCGGCAGGGAGATAGAAATCTTACGTAAGCTTTCTGCAGGAAAGAAAAATAAGGAGATAGCGTGTGAGCTGTTCATCTCCGCCGACACCGTAGTAAAACATAAAATAAACATTACTAAAAAGCTGGGACTGAAATCAGCAAACGAGCTTTTTATCTTTGCAATTCGATATAAAGACTTTCTAACAAGTAAATAAAGAACTCTCCTCTGTATTTAATATTATTAATTGAAAAAAATACAGTTTTCGGGTATAGACAGGAAGGAGCTTTTGAGAGTACTTTTGCACCTGTATTTTTTGTTTACTCTGTATCATACGGCATCATTAAAAATTAAAAAGATGCCGGAAGCAGCAATCCATTTGTTTAAGTTTGTAATGCAAGAACTCCGCATAAGCCTTTGTAAGAATAAAAAATCTTACCCGAAAATATTACTCGGAATCCTAAGTATATTATGCTCTGTAATATTGATAAGGTTAACTTCCGGCTACCGCGGTCCGCAGTTATTTAATATTGCCTCCGGGATATGGATGTTTATGATTGGCGCTTTGTTTTTATATGAAGGTGTAGGAAAGACGCTGGGAAAAAGATTTGTCCTGTTAACGGATGAATATCTGGAAATAAAGGAAATTTTGTTTAAACCGGGGCGTACTTTTTATTTGAAGGAAGTACGATCAATTAATATTGGAACGGTAAAAATCGGTATCATCGACACGAATGACAAGCTGCATGAATTTGACTTAACTAATTTAGATTACTCTGTAGTTATCGAGATCAAAAAAAGGCTTGCGGAGCTTTCCGGAAGATTGAAATCCGTTAAAAGGAACAAATACTTAAGCACATACGAAAATAATTAAGGACAGTTTTTAAAGACATTTCTTCCAAGCTTATTTATTTTCCGGTCAAGACAAGCAAGGTAATAGTCTTCGGTGAGGTGTCTGAGAAGGTATTTATTGATATAACAAAGACCGATTACAAAGATAAAGCGGTAATTCTCGACTGGATTGCGTAACGCTTTTTTTATTTTTATTGATGAATGCTATCCGGTATTTGAGGCAGGAAGCCACAATGTAAATGCAGAACCTTCTCCCGGTTTACTTTCAACTGTTATTTTCCCGTTCATTGCTTCCATCATTTTTTTTGAAAGTGTTAAACCGAGTCCCGTCCCTTCAAAGTTCCGGGAGAGCCCTTCACTAACCTGTCTAAACGGACTAAAAATTAATTCCAGATCACTGTCTTTAATACCTATACCGGTATCTATTACCTTGATCAAAGCACATTCAGACCTATCAGAATCACAATAATCTACAACAACGGAAACTGAACCTGATTTTGTAAACTTAAACGCATTATCCAGAACGGAACATAGCGCGTTCTTGAGTAACTCTTCATCGCATTTGGCAAAAATATTTTTTTTCTTGTCCACAATAAATCCAAGGTTTTTATCTTTTGCCTTATCCTGGAACTCAGGTATAATTTCATTTAATGCTTCGGATAAATTATGGTCTTTAAGTCTTAACGAAACGCCATCGGACTCAAACTTGGAAAGTGCAAGAACGCTGTTAAGAGTACTTAGTAATCTTTTACCGGAGAAGTTAATATTTTTTAACATCCCTTTTTGCATTTCATCTTCAATTTCATCAATCAGAATCTGGGAAAAGCCTTGAATGCCGATAAGCGGTGTTCTAAACTCATGCTGCATATTTGCTAAAATAATAGACTTCAGTTTATCTGAAGCCTCGGCTTTTTGTTTTGCCTCCAGCAAATCAAATTCCGCCTTTTTCTTTTCTGATATATCCTCCTGAACGACGAGGAAATGTGTAATTTTACCGCTAATATTTTCTATTGTCGAAATAATAGATGAGACCCAAACTAAAGAGCCGTCTTTCTTTTTATTTTTATATTCACCATACCATTTATCTCCTTTTGCAAACGCGCCCCAGAATTGATTATTCTCCTCTTCTGAAATTACATCCGATTCAAGAATCTTTGGACTTTTGCCTATTACTTCATCCGTACCGTAGCCGGTTAATTCCGTAAACCTCGGATTTACGTATTCTATTCTTCCATAAATATCCGTTATAATTATTGAGACGGGACTTTGCTGTACAGCCCAATACAATTTTAATTTTTCTTCTTCAGCCTTAATTCGTTTATGTATTTCCTCCTTTAATACCTTGTTAGCGTCCGATAGCTGTAAAGTTCTTTCTTCAACCTTCTGTTCAAGCTTGTAATGAGCTTCTTGTAAAGCCTCTTCCATTTTTTTCCGCTCGGTAATGTCCAAGAATGTCAGGATAAAAAATTCTTCACAATCCAGGCTTATTTCCGCAATTCGTCTTATAACAGGCTTCAAAGTACCGTCACCCGCTTTCAGGAATGTTTCGGTATTGCCGATTAATTTATTCAATGATTTATTATCATTATTTGAAATGAACAGCGAGTTAATATTAGTACCAACTACATCTTCCTTTTGATGACCTGTTAATTCCAGCGCTGCCTTATTTACGTCGGCAATCTGATGGCTCTTCTTGTCTATAATTATTATTCCCGCCTGAACAGAGTCAAGTATCAGCTTCAATTCGCGCGTGCTTTGTACCATCTCATTGGTACTGGCTTTTATCCTCTGTTCCTCGGTCTCTTTATTAGACCGGATTTCTTTGACTAAGCGCCTGTTAAAAATCAACATTCCAAAAAAGCCTGAGAACAGCTTCAGATAATTATTTAGACATTTATTATCGGCAAAGGAATCTTTAAGATTAGCTATTACTAATCCCAAAAATCCCGTTTGTATAATTAAAGGAATAATTAAGAACTCAGAACCGCTTTCGTTTTCAGCTTTATGATAGGTTATTTCCTCTGAGTTCAGACACCGCGCAACGGCTCCCCTTTCAACAAGAAGATTAAATTGATCATCTATTATTTTATTATCAAAATAGGGTGTACACAATGAAAATTTAAAATCTAAATATTCGGAATTGATCAGATATAGCGCTGCATATTTACCATCAATAACTTTCTGAAAAACACTTAAGCCTTTTATTACAATTTCCTCTTCCGTTCCATTAGCCTGCAGGAATGGATTAACGTCGACCGCAAAGTCAGGAAATGCGTCTTTTACCTGTATGTTATTTTCTTCTTTCATCCTACCAGCATTAGACTAACCGTTTGCTTAAAGTCTTCAATTAATTTATTTCTAATGTGTGGGAAAAAACCTTTTGGCAATTTAATAATATCCCAAACGCTTAAATTCGGCTGCTGGACCAAGATATCGCCTGAATTTCCAAGCTCAAGTATTTCAACAAGTATATTTGCTATGTGTACGGAAGCCAGCAGTCTATTGGATTCTTTGCCTTTAACGCCGTCATGATGAAAAAGGATTACGTCATTTAGGCTTTCAGGCAGCTTCCATTTTGCGACAAGAGCCTGCCCTATTCTGCAATGATCGAACCCAAGTACTTCTTTTTCCGCATCCTTTATCAAGCATTTTTTTTGTTTTACAAGTCTCAATACTTTCTCATATTCATCCGAGACAAATTCAATTAATACCAGCTTACCAATGTCATGAAGAATGCCGGCAATGAAATAATTTTCGATATTTCTCTCGCCGATAGAACTGCCGATCAATCTGGAAGCAATTCCGACAGCGATTGAATGAGCCCATAGATCGACAGGTTTTAAATTTAGAATTGATTTATTCTTATCGAAGAAGCTAATAACCGACAGTGCAAAAATAATATTCTGGATCTCATTAAACCCGAGATATAAAATTGCCTGGGATATTGTATCGATCTTCCCTCTAAAACCGTAAAACGGCGAGTTTGCAACTTTTAATATTTTAAATGTAGATACTTGGTCGGCGGCAATAATCCTGGAGAGTTTGTCGGGCGATGCCATCGGGTCCTGCAGCGCATCAGAAATGGATGAATAGATGTGCGGAAGCGTCTGCAAGTTGTTTATGTTTTGGATTATCTGTTCAATTGAATACATGTAGTCGTATCTTCCATCTAACTATTTATTTTTTTCAGAAGCTCGTCTAAAGCAAGGTTATATAACTCTTCTTCACTATAATTTCTATATTCCCAGTTAATCCGCGCTTTAATTAATTCCCTGGCGTTATTCAGCACTTTTTCATCATACTGAGCTTCCATTTTATCGTCGGTTTCGTTTACATAAATATTCTGAATACCCCAGGTAAGCAAAATAGTTCTGTGCCTTTCCTCCAGCTTGCTTCCTTCGGCAATTAGTATCTGCCCGAACTTGTTTTTAACCGGGCTTGACAGCTCCATTCCTGCCTTTAGTTCCGTTACACTAATTAATTTTTGCATTTAAAATTTATTCAGATAAATAATTACTGTTTTAAGCGATATTGAATTTCTGCAAATATCCATTTCCTATATTTTCGGAAAATTTTTTAAAATGTTGATATATTTAAATCACCAAAATTGTACTCAAGATCTACCTCAATCAAAAGTATTTGCCATAGCCTTTTATACTTTTGAGTTCCCTTTAATTTGGTTTATTTTCAAAGTTATTTAAGATAGGAATATTAAGTGCGGCTTCAAAAGGAAAAAGTTTCGTAGCAGCTTGGTAATATTAAGAAATTGTATGCTTACGTGTCTTCCCCGTAGCAGATCGGACGTCAAATGCTTTACTTTACCTTTACAATTACCAAAGTAA
>JBJKRP010000351.1:0-8372 GCA_046704565.1 Ignavibacteriaceae bacterium
TTAGCGAAAAAAAACTTAGATAGCCGGAGAATATATTTTAAGATAAAAGTTTTAATAATGCAGTCAACGTGCCGCCGCGTAAGTATTACAGGCTGTTTGGTAAAATGAAATTCATTCAATACTATCGGTAAATAAATAAGCGGCTTTTGATGTCGGGAAATTAATTTCCCGCAGGCTTATTAGGGGGTTTAATATCGATTAGTTTATTTTGTATGGCATATTTTACCAATCTTGCAGTATCATGTATATCCAGTTTCTTCATTACGTTCATGCGATGACTGTTGACTGTGCTTAAGCTTAAAAACAATTTTTGCGCAATTTCTTTGCCGGTCATACCTTCGGCAATTAGACGAAGTATTTCAATTTCCCTTTTTGTTAATTTTTCTTCCTTCTCTTCTTTACCGTTCTCACCGTTTCTTGCCCTTTTAATTAAGCCTTCAAGCAGTACTTTAGAGACGCCCGGACTGAAAAAGGTTTCATTATTTGCTACCGAGCGAACTCCATCGAAGATTTCTTTTTTCTCTGCATTTTTTACTACGTAGCCGTCTGCTCCTGCCAATATCATTTCCTGGATGTACTCTTCATCTTCATGTATAGTAAGAATTAAAACCTTTATTTGAGGATGCTCTTTCTTTATAATTTTAGTAGTCTCAATTCCATTTAGGACGGGCATAGAAATATCAAGGATTGCAACATCCGGCAAATATTTTTTTACCAGTTCCAGGGCGTCTGAGCCATTGGCTGCTTCACCTACAATATTGAATTGAGGATCGCTCTTAAATAGCGATCTCAGTCCGTCCCTCACAATACCGTGATCGTCTGCAAAAAGTATTCTAATTTTTTTCATTTGCCAACGTTTTAGTTAATGGGAAAATTACGTCTATGGTTGTACCGGAACCGCGCTGCGATTCCAACTTAAAGTTTCCACCAAGCAGTTCGGTACGCTCTCGCATATTAGTTAATCCTAAATGCTTTCGTATAGAATCAAACCTGTTAGTATGGTCTGCCGGATCAAATCCGCTTCCGTCATCTTTTATTAGAAGATGAAGTTTCGTCTCCTCTTCATTCATGTTCATAAAAATTATTTTAGCCTTTGCATGTTTTGCGCAATTGGATAAGGCTTCTTGAGCAATTCTATAGAGCGCAATTTCAATATTGGGATCGTAGTGCTGAAATGAAGTGATATTAGTCTCAAATTTGAAATCTATCTTATGAAGCTTTTTAAACTCCGAGCAAAGAAGCTTAATCGCAGTTACGAGCCCGAAATGATCCAGCGCGGAAGGACGAAGGTTTGTAGATATTGTTCTTACGCCGTCTATTAAGTCATTCAGCTCTTTTTTTACATTATGCAGGCGCTTAAGGCTAATCCTTTTTTTAAGCTGAACATTATCTTCAAAAATATCCATCTGAAATTTAAGAGCCGTTAGCCTCTGACAAATATCGTCGTGCAATTCTCTCGAGATTCTTTTACGCTCTTCCTCCTGCATAACCTGGATTGAGTTTGCAAAGTATCTCATATCTTCAGTCCTTTGCTTTGCAGCCCGATTAATTTCCTGCTGCAAAAACTTTCTTTCAGTTATATCCCAGAAATGACATTGGATAAACTTATGACTGTTTATATGGTATATTATGCTTACAAATTCTATTTTCAGCTCTTTGCTTTTCGCATTCAGCAAATCAATCTCGGGATAGCGGATATATTTTTTCTTGGTAATTTCTCTAAATGCAATCTGCGATTCGGTAATTTCTTTTACAGAATTTAATTCCCACAATCTTTTGCCTAAAATATCTTCTCTTGGATAACCCAAATATTCAATGAAAAAAGGATTAACATCAATTATTTTTTGCGTGTCTGCATCAATTAAGACTAATCCTTCTTTCGACGTTTCAAACAAGCGCCGATACTTTATCTCTGAATACTTTATTGCCTGCCGAATTAATTCCTGTTCGGTTACATCTTGGCTCGTTCCAATAAGTTTAAAAGATTTTCCTTTTTCATCAGTAAGGGTTTTACCTCTCGTTTGAAGAATACGTTCTTCATTGTCGGATCGTGTGATTCTGTGTTCATAATAAAATGAATTTTGGTTCTTTATCGACCTGTTAAAGTTCATCAGAAATTCTTCGCGGTCGCCGGGATGGATGTAACTCAAGAATTTTTCAAATTTAATCTGATGTTTTTCCTTTTCAATACCGAATATGTTGCAGGTCTCTTCATGAATAAAAACCGTATCGGCTTCAGCTACCCATTCCCAGCTTCCAAGACGGGCAATTCTCTGCGCTTCTTGAAGCTGAAGCTGACTTTTTCTTAATTCTTCTTCTCTTTCCCTGCGGTCGGTAATATCTCGTTTTACTTTTACAACATGTGTTACTCCCATACCTTCACTTTTATACGGATAAAAGCTAATTTCCAAGAATCTATCGCCCAGCGCAGGTACTTTAAACCAATCTTCATAGGTAACTATTTCATCTTCAAAGCACTTATCAATTTGTTCCTTTAAAATATCATTGAAGATTTCCCATCCTAAGATTTCGGCAATATGCTTTCCTACCATATCCTGCCAGTTTAATAAATAGGCTTTACAGTATGCATTGTTAACTGCTTCATACTTATAATCTTTATTTATAATTGCCATAACATCTTTGGAAGCATTAACTATAAACTCGTACCTTCTTCTTATTTCTTCCAGCAGCTTCCTATCCGTTATATCGCGGGAGTTGACAATAATTCCGTTTATTACAGAGTCATTTAAAAGGTTTTTTCCTATAGATTCAAAAACAACCCATTGACCGTTCTTATGCAGAAATCTAAACTCGACAGATGCAGTAGATTCCGGTACCCGTGCAGTTTCATTAAATATTTCAAGTACATTGTCAACGTCCTCGGGATGAACAAAGGCAAAGGCATTTTTACCGATCAACTCTTCATTTTTATATCCCAAAACCCTTTCCATAGCAGGGCTGTAATATTTCATATTGCCGTTAGCGTCAAGAATTGTTATAATATCTAATGCATTGCCGATTAGCGCCTTATAATATCTTTCACTTTCTTTAAAAGCCTTTACAGCATTTTGTCTTGTTTTAATTTCCGATTTAAGTTTTGAAATTATATCTCCGAATCCCTTAAATGTCATTTCGAAAGGTGAGAGAAATTCTGTAAAGAATTCGGAAGCGCTGCTTAATATATCGAATCTTTTTTGAGAATCTGTTCCTTCTTCCAGGATTTTATCTACAACATTGGAGTGGGTTTGAAAGGCATAGAGAATCATTTTCCCTGAATCAAGTGCTTCTCTTCCAAGCTGGTAAGCACTGTGAAGCTCGTTTTCCTTGCCGCTGAAAATGTAGTTCCTTATTGCGGCTTCATACTCACTGTAAAATGATTCGTTTGAGAGCTTTGTTAGTTCCATTATTGTTTTCCAAGGTATCTCGCTACTAAAACAAGAGCATCATCTGTCCCTTTTGCAAATCTCTTTTTAATATAATTGGATAGTTCTTGCACGGGGATTTCCATCCTCCTGGATCGGAACAGCGTGGGCTCTGAAGCATTCAGTTCCAGGTGCGCATGTGCAGGTTCATTGTAACCGCTTTGTGATCCGTCAAGTATTTCATCTTTCTGCCATTCTCCCGAACTGAGGTGTTGCCCGTGTAAGTATTGTGCATCGGCAGCCATTCTTGCTATATAGTCCTCGCTAATTCCATCTGTTGATAGTATGATTATATCACCCTTCGATATCGGTGCTACAGAGGCATAAATCTGCGGCAAACGGTAGCCTATTACGCCCGGACGCATTATAATATTTTCATAAACAGGATTTACTTCAAGGTTAGCCCTTAAAATCATACCATCTACATTTCCGATACTCAGCCATGTGATTGTCTCGTCCAGCAGGTTGATAGAAACTAATGCCATTACAGTGCCCCGCGTTGCTTTTAACTTTTCATGACATAATTTAACGGCATTAATAATTGAGCCATTTGCATTGTTCTTTAAGACTTCCACAGCAAGCTTAGCAGCAGCAGCAGCTTCCTTTCCATGTCCCAGTCCATCAACAACTCCTATCAAAATAGACTTTTCTGTTTCTTTTACAATATACAGGTCCCCGGATTCTGTTTGTCCGGGAATTATCATTGAAGCTGTTGCATATTCAACGAAAGTTCTACTTTGGTTTTTAGGCATGATTATCTGCCCATTTAATTATAGAAATAGTAGTGCCCTTGTTTACTTGAGATATAATTTCAAACTCATCTGTCAGCCTTCGTACGCCGGGGAGTCCTAAGCCTAATCCATTTCTGGTAGAAAATCCGTCCACCATTGCCAATGGAACATCCGGTATACCGGGACCTTTATCCTGCGCGATAATGTTTATGCCGCTCCTGGCGCCTTGATGAGTTGTACCCAGAATAATTTCCCCTTGTTTGGCATATAGAAGAATATTCCTCGCCAGTTCTGAAATTACAGTCGCAATAATTGTAAGGTCGGTCATCTCAAAGCCAATAGACTTTCCGATAACCTTACCTTGTTCTCTTGCCGCTATAATATCGGATACAGAAGTAATTGTTATTATTGTATGGTTATTCATCATCAGGTCTCCCGTTTACGGGTGCTTTGACTAAGCAAAGCGAGACCTTCCTCAAGATCGAGAGCCGTTGATATGCCCTCAAGAGTTAATCCAAGCTGAACCATAGTAAAAGCAACTTCCGGCTGAATGCCGCAGATAACTGTTTCGGCACCCCTTAGCCTAACCATATGTGCAAGCGATCTTAATGTTCTGGTTGCAAACGAATCCATTACATCGAGTGCTGTTACATCAATAATGACTCCCTTTGAACGATGTTCACCAACCTGTTCGACAAGGGCATAGTGCAATTTCATTAAATCGGAATCAGTAAGTGCTGCCTGTATTGTTGCAATTAGATATTGATCCTGCTTGAGTATTGGTACTTCCAATTCTTAACTCCCATGTCTCTCTGTCGTTGAATCTCCAACCGGAACAACTTTATACCCGAGCAGCCTTTCTGCTTGTTCAATACCTCCTTGCAAGTCTCCTACAGTATTCATTTTACTTAAATCTACTCCTATTGTTACGAGGGTTTGAGCTATCTCCGGAGATAAACCTGTTACAATAACAGACGCGCCGAGTAAACGTGAAGCTTCAACTGTCTGTACAAGGTGATTTGCCACATTTGAATCCATAGCTGCTACACCGGTGATATCTATAACTACAAGTTTTGCGCGGTTTGTTCTGATTCCCCTTAAAAGTTGTTCGGTAAGTTGTCTTGCCCGTTGAGGATCGATTACACCGATAATCGGAAGGATTAGCAATCTATCCCGTACTTGAAGTACCGGAGTTGAAAGTTCCCGGATAGCCTCTTGCTGCTGTCTAATTGTTCGTTCACGTTCCTGAACAAAGCTTACCGCAACGGTGTTGGCTATTCTATTTGCGGCAGGCTCATAAGCGTCAAGAATTCTATTAAGCAGAGCAAAGTCATGTTGGTACTTTGCAAAAAGTGAGCGAGCAAGTACGTCACGCAGTAATAATACGATCCCTATAACTTCATGCGTTTCTACGCCCCTCGGAATAATTCTTTCGGACAGATCGCGCGCGTATGTTTGAAGTGCCTCGAACGTACCTGACTGAAGTGCGTCAACATAGTTGTCGTATATTGTTGTTGCCTCGGCAAAGATTTCATCCTGGCTCATCGCTGTTAGCAATTTTGCCTCTGTAATACGTCGCGCCCACTCCTGTCTTAGCTGCGTCCTATTCTCTCTTAAATGGGCTACAAGCTGTCTTAGTAACTCACTTCGAGCCTCATCTGTAGTATCCATAGTAAGTTTATTCTCGGATAGTATTGAATCTTTTTTTGCCATTTTTTCACTCCGTCAATTTTGATTGTTATGAATTCCTTTTGTTGAAGTTTCTCTTTTATTATGCTTTGGTAATTTGGTTACCTTACGGGACATTATGGGAAATAAGCTCATATATTTATAGGTGTTAACATATGTTTGTTATAATCCAGGCAGTAAATGAATCTTCCATTAAATTAGATTACGATAAATAATAATATCTTTTCCGTTATCAGTAAAGAGTCTTTGTATCTACAATATTTAAATCCGTAAAAAACATACACACGTAAGAACATTAAATCAATTATTGAAAATATTGATTTTTTAATAGGTATTTATTTCAATAAATACTCATTAAATATTACTAATCCAATCTTACGACAGAATAATTCCGAATGATTTGATCCGCGGCAGATATAAACTTTATTCAGCTTTTGCTTTTTACGTATTATACAATTATTATCAAAGGAGGTATATCACACTTACAATTTAAATTACTTGACAAGAGTGAGAAGTATAATGAAGTATAATAAGTTTTTTTTCAAAGAAGACTCTTAAATTATATTAACCCGTTGTTCGAAACTTTAAAGAGCTGTGTAATGAAGTTTGTTTAAAAGATGGTTGGAAAAACACTTTCAAAAATAATTCAGCCAAAGGTAATGCCAAATGGCAATGAAAGTCATTAATAGAGTACTTGTTCATTTTCATTTTTTAATAAGTCGATATATTGTTTGATAACATGTTTTGCAATGCCGGTAGCTAAGTGAATAAAAGTAATATCATGATTTTGTTCATAAACGGTTTTTACTCTGTTGTAGTCTTTAAGGTAACGGTCAACAGCTCTTTGAGAATGATTAGTTTCTTTGGCAACTATAGCAGGGTCCTTTTTCTGAATGACAACCTTGTTGATGATAGCAGCTTTGTGTGTAATAGTTCTTCCCATATCATGAAGAGCACCAGTATGAGGTAATATTACATCATGTTCTTTCTCATAACTTAAACGAAATTGGGATATAGCAGATGTATTTCTTAAAGTGATCAAAGCAATATCGCGAGTAGATAATATGCCGCCTTGCCGGTAAGCCTCATTAAACATTCTTGCGATGGTGTTTTTAGCAATTACAGAAGGTTTAACACCTTTGGTCAATTGTTCAATATCCTCGGGTGTAACGATAGACAAAACAACCGGAACAAATTTACGATTAGGGCTGTCACCTCTGGTGTTTTTATCTAGAGCGTTCCAGAGTAGTTGTCCGGACTTAATTTTGGTAGTCTCGGGACAATTTTTCTCAAAAAGATTTATAAGCTCATCAGCAAGTTTGGCTCTTATTACCGGGCCAAAAAGTTTTGGAAATTCAGTACGGAAGAAATTCATAATTATAGGTTTTAAGAACCTTTCTTTAGCAGAAGCATAACATTTAACAGATTCGGATTTTGTTATCATTTTAACAGTCTCCTTTTGTGTTAATGCAGCTTGAACTTTTTTTTAAGAAATATTTAAGCTCTTTTTTCCTATGAGCAGCAGGCTTTAAGTCCTTGTAAATATTGAAGTATTCTTCGACTAACGGCGCTGAGATTCTAACAAGAAAAGCAATAGTATGAATGTCGTAATTTTCTTCCGATAAGGAAATTACACGTTTGAATTTATCGATGTAGTTCCTAACAGAATGAACAGAGTGAAAAGTGTTCCTTGAAATATCAGAATACTCTTTGCCTTCAAGCCATTGCTTAACGATTATAGCTCGGTGAGAAATAGTTCGCCCCATATCCTTGATTGTTGAGCGAAGAGGAACAATGATATGCTTTTTCCTCATCTCTTGAAGATCGCGGCAGATGGTTCTTTCACCGCAGTTGAATAATCTGTAAGCTAAATCCTCAACTGTAAGAAGACCGCCTTGCTGGTAAGCTTCTGTGCAGACTCTTTGTATTCTGAATTGACGAAGACCAATGACTCCGGATTTTTCTCTTACCGGAAGATCTTCATTAGGATCATCTAAGGTAAGAGTAACTGTAATCTGTTTACACTTGGACAAAGGAACTGATGGAGAGTTATCAATGTATACAACCTGAAAGAATATTTGTCCTGGTTTAAGAGAGCCGTTAGACTGAAAATATGAGGCATAGATTTTATGAACTGTATCCAGCAGAGCACTGGCTTCGAATGGAGAACATTGAAGTCCGGAGATGACCTCATTAACAAATTGAGTGTCGAGTTGTTTCTCGGACAATCGGTTAAACTTTTTTAAGGATGAATTATTTATCATAATGTACCACAGGAAATTTAATGAAGTGAATTTGTTGAACCTCAGTCGGGCTACGCCCTCCCTCGGTTCAACAAACAACTTACTTGAAGTATTAGTAATAATAAATAACATAATCATTAAATTGCCATATGGCACAAATATAGGCTGGTAAACCGGTAGACAGGTTCGCGTCATTTGTTGTTTCATATTCTTATTATAATAATTCAGAAAATGACAATTGAATGACCATCGAATGACTACTGACTAACGCTAAATGACTTTCAGAT
>JBJKRP010000352.1:0-9834 GCA_046704565.1 Ignavibacteriaceae bacterium
AATATGCTTGCAGTAGCGTCCATTTGAGGACGAAGCGTTAAGCCTTTACGATTTTCTATTGTTACCACCACGATATAATTCACAACGTTATTTTGAATGTATGCGTCAGGATGGATAGTTTTTACAATACCGTCAATTGTTTCACCGGGATAGGTATCTACATAGAACGTAACCTTTTGTCCTTTTTTTACTCTCCCTATGTCGGTTTCATCTACGTAAGCCCAAAGCTCAAGCTTGTTTAGATCTATTATTGTTACAAAGGTAGGCGAAGTAAAGCTTGCGGCAACAGTTTCGCCTTCCTGGGTAGCAACCGAAGAGACGACACCGCTTATTGGAGATAGAATTTGTGTATAGCTTAATTGAAGCTTCGCAAATTCGCAGTCGGCTTCGGACTGTTTTAACCCGGCGCTTGCAAGCTCAAACTTCTGCGACGCATTATCTAATTGCTGCTTTGCAACGGCATTTTGCCTGTTTAAGGCTTTGTAACGCTGAAAGTGTATTTCCGCATATTTCTTTTGTACTTCGGCGTTTTCCTTCCGAGCCAAAGCCTCATCTAACTTTGCTTTATAAATTCCCTGATCGATAAGTGCAAGCAGTTGTCCCTTTTTAACTTTGGAGCCGACTTCCACATATAAATCCCGGACAATGCCGGAAACCTGCGCGCCTACTTTAACCTCTGCGCCTACTTCGGCTTTTATTACCCCGGTAGCCGTTACCGATTGAGTTATATCTCTTCGGCTGACGGTAATAAAATTGTAATTGCTGTTTCCCTTCACATCTTCATTATTACTAAAATGAAGGAATAGAGCTGCAGCAGCCACAGAACTAATAATTAGCGCAGCATAAAAGATTCTCTTTTTTGTCTTTGCTTTGTCCGGTTTCAATCAAATACCTTTAGTTATTAAAAATTCACGGTGCAAAGTTAAAAGCGGGGAAGTGCGATGTAGTCCGTATGTATCCAGCCGGACTTACTTTTCAAGTCCGAGTGTGTTTATAACCTATCGGGGAGAATCTGTACTACGAAAAGGATAAAAGGGGAGAAGGTCTTAACCGGATTTTCCAAGCTTATGCTGATATTCTGAAGGAGTAATGCCGGTAAACTTTTTGAAGATTTCGTTGAATGCCGATTTTGACGAGAAGCCTGCTTCAAAAGCGAGACTGAGAATGGTAAACTCTTTGTTCCTGGGATTAGTTAGCAAATTCTTTACTTCATTGACCCGGTACTGATTTACGAAGGTATAAAAGTTACAGCCGAACTTATCGTTAATTAATGCAGACAACTGGTTCCGTGTCATACTTAATTGACCGGCTAATTTGGTCAAAGTAAGACCTTCGTCGAGATAAGGCTTGTTTTCCTTAAAGTAAGTAGTAAGCTTTTCAGCCAGAGCATCTTCCTCATAATTAACGGCAGCAGGCTGCGGCGCTGCAGCGGCTGGGTACTCCGGGGCTTCCGTTTGCGGATTATTGGAAAATATATCTTCCTGGAAGAGACCTTCATAGCCGAGGACGAAGACTGCGCAGGAAAGTCCCACTGCCACTATGGTATCAACTTCCGAATAACGACCGCTGTGTACGGCAAATATTACGGAGCCTGCAAAGACAATAAGAAGAATTCCGAAAACGTGGAGAAATATTCCCAGCCATGACAGGGTTTTGCCTTCAATGCTTGAGAACTCAGATTCAACTTTAGTCTTATGATTGAAAATCAAATGGACGGTTATCCACCAATAAAAACCGTATTGAATTACAATCATTGCCCAGACGGCTATGCTTACCGCAGGCGAGTTCCTTTGTAAAAAACGGCTAAAAGGATTTTCAGGCGCCAGCATTTCGGGGAGTGCAATCAAGAAGAATAAGATAAAAGGGATGAAATGCAGGTAGTTCTTCCGGGAACCTGCCGGTGCTGCTGATGCAGACGGTTTAGAGCCTGTGAATTCCCTTACATAAAAAAGAAGCAGCGGACCAATCAATAAAATTACCGGCTCCTTAATTCTGTAAGGCGTAGTAAAGTGACCGGAGGTTAGTACCGTATGAAGGATGCTGACCGAAATGACTACAAGCAATATCGCGAGCAACCGGTTTGTTTTTCTTTTTTTATTCTTCTTTGTTGTAAGAATAACAGCAAGAAAGAAGCCCTGGACAATTCCGGCAAATATTATAATGTTCAGAAATATTGCCAAGAATGGCGGCACGGATTCGAAATGCAGCATTTAAGTATTAAATATCTGTAAAAACAATTACAATTATAATAAATTAACAGCATACGTTGAATCGTGTTTTTGCAAAAGATAGTGTAACATAGGGTAATGCATACAGTAAAATTCTGGCGACCTGTCCATTCTGGTTATTAAGAAATTATACCGGGAAAATCTTAGTCGACAGGTTTATTTTGATTCCGGAAGAACCAACCGTACAGCGCAAGATAAATTCCCTGGAATAATGCACCTGCAAAAAACGGAAGTTCCAGCCGTCCGGCATTAAAAAGAAATCCGGCGATGCTCGGACCGATTGATTGCGGTACCTGCATGGATACGGCATTCAGACTGGTCGCTAGACCACGGCGCTCGTCCCGGACTAAGCTTACAGTTAATGCCTGCCGGGCACCGACCGAACCCCTGTTAAAAGCAGAACGTAAAAGATAAATTAAAGAAGCCAGCCAGAAATAAGGCGCTAATGGAAGAACGATTAGTAATATTAATCCGAAAAATCTTGCCCAAACAACAGATTGTACTATGCCGATCTTTTCGCTTATCTTTCCGGTAATAAGGGAGGAGATACCGGTTATGAAAAAAGTTACCGCCATAACGGGTGCAATTAAGGCAGGACCAACCCCGAATTTAATAGCGAACCAATAAGAAATAAGCGGTCCCGTAAAACCGATTGCCAGTCCGTTAAAAGAATTAAGAATAATGAGACCGGTGAGCATTTTATTTTCCTGCATAACAATTCTTTTATAAGATTGAGCTTCATGAGCCTGTTTTTCCTTACTCCTGTTTTTAGGCTGTTCCTCCGCTTTGAAAATTAAAATGAAATTTATTATGGTAGAGACTGCAACAATAATAAAGAGGGGATGGTAGGAAGCAGCTGCGGCTTTATGTAATTCACCACCGCCGAATAAAGGATATCTCTGTAGAAAAGAAGGCAGCATTGCCAGCAGTGCGCCAATACCCATACCGATAAAGCCGGCAGCGGTATTAAAGCTGTAAACCATGCCGCGCCTAAATGGAGCTACTTCTTCTGCAAGCCAGGCTTGTTCGGCAGGTGAGAAAGGACCGGCGGATCCATTTGCACCGCGACCGAAACCGGCAGCAACAATTACTATCGAGAGTATAATAGTTGCGGAGCTAATAATAGCCGCAACGGCGCAAAGAAATATTATGCTTTCATATACAAGTAAGAAAGGTCTGCGGTGCATTCTATCGCTAAAAACGCCGATACCCAAACTTAACAATGCACCATAGATGCCGGCAATACTTAGCACTACCCCAATGTGGAAGCCGTTCCAGCCTAATGCATCTAAATACAGTGCTATGTCTACAACAAGCGCACCCTGACCAATGCTTCTAAACGCTCTTGCAAGTATAAGCCTTTTTGTGGTAGGGTGAAGATCTCCTGATTTCATATTTGCATTTGCAGTAAAAAAGTAATTTGCGTCAGTAAATCTACAAATGTTTTAGATAATAAAATTTTGTAAGAGGAATAAGTTTTGGGAAGAGTTTTATTCATGCGGGGATAATTATAAATTTGGAATCATTATATAAATTAATTCCGGGGTATAGAAATGAAACCAAAAGATAATTTACTTAACCTATCAACTCAAAAGTTTGTTGAATTCTTAAAAGACAACCATATTTGCCGCTTCTATTTTGTTTACGACAGTAAGAGAAAGAAAGTTGTCAGCTCACATAAAGAGCTCCGGCAAATAGCTGACTTCATCAATTCCGATAAAAGGGACTTTGACTTTCATGAAGGATTTTTTTTCCAGTTAACAAAAAAATACGACACGCTGCAGGGGGCATTTGTGCATAGGACAAACAGGGGACAGGCTGCCGGAGGCGTACGCTATTGGAGCTACAAAAATATGGAAGAATACTTACGCGACGGGTTAAGGCTTTCGAAGGGGATGACTCACAAGAATGCGCTTGCCGGGCTGTGGTGGGGAGGCGGCAAAGGCGTTATGGCTCATAATCCTGCATATGAAAAAAATGATGAAGAAGTAAGAGCCTCAATTTATAAAGAGTACGGCGAGCTTATGACTTCATTGAGGGGCTGCTATGTTACAGCCGAAGATGTTGGAACCAATGTTCACGATATGGCAAATATTTTTTCCGCTTCAAGATTTACCACATGCATTCCGTTTAATCTCGGAGGAAGCGGAAACCCGTCTATTCCTACCGCAAGGGGAGTTGTTGCAGGCATGAATGCCGCATTAAAGTTTTTAAAGATGGGTACACTTAAAGGAAAATCGATTGCAGTTCAGGGCATGGGGAACGTAGGCGGTCCGCTGATAAAATATTTATTTGAGGAAGGAGCGGCAAATGTAATTGCATGCGACGTCCGTTCTGATAATATAGAAAGATTAAAAGAAGAGCTCCGTGGTAAAAGCCTTGAGGCTTATGCAACCGGGTTAGAGGATTCATCAATACTTGAACAGGAGTGCGATATTGTTTCGCCTTGCGCAACCGGGGCAATATTAAATGACCGCACTATACCTTTTATAAAAGCAAAAATAGTATGCGGTGCAGCCAACAACCAGCTTGAGGATCCTGAAAGGGATGGAAGCGGTCTGCATAAGCGCAATATCATTTACGTGCCCGATTTTCTTACCAACAGGATGGGAATAGTAAACTGTTCAAACGAACAGTACGGTTACGTTAATGACGATCCTGCAGTTGAGATGCACCTGAAGACCGGGTGGAAGCATTCAATTCACCGGACATGTATCGATGTATTAAAAGAGTCGGCAAAAAGCGGGCAGCCTGCAAGCAAGATTGCCGTTAAGATGGCTGACAGACTTTCCAAAGAAAATCATCCTATCTTTGGTCATAGAGGGCAGCAGATAATAGATTCACTTGTGCGGGACGGGTGGGGAGTTAAATAATAAAAAAAGAAAATGGGCTTGCAGGAAGCGCCGGCATTTCAATAAATGCCGGCAAACAAATCATATAAAAGTAAAGCACGTACAAACGGGCATGTTTCTGCAGGCGGACGGCTTATACACTGTAAGCTTTTTTAAGGGACTAAAGAACTATTTACGTCTCCGGCTGCAATTGCCTTAAAGTCCGCTGTAACGTTTTGGCTTGAAATAGTAACCTGATTACTACCTGAGAAAATCCAATCAGGAATATTAAAGGAATTTATCTTACTTATAAACCGGTTGCAAATCATTAAGGCATCGGTACTGTTTACCTGTCCGTTACCGTTAACGTCGGCTGCTTTTTGCTGCAGCGAATCTAAAGAAACTTGATTTAAAAAGTGCTTTGCCGCCACAAGAGCATCGGTAGAATTAACGCTGCCCCAACCGGAGGCTTTTGACAGGCTTATTGTATAGCTGCCGGGAAGAACATTATCAAAGTTGTACAAACCGGTATTATCGGTTGTAGCGGAGTCCAACCCGCTGGTAGAGCTTATAATTACCTTTACACCCGGTACAGGCGAACTGCCTGCGTTATCATAATAGACGTGCCCGGATAATGTATAAAACGGACCGCTGCTCAGCACAACATTTTCTTTGCCCGGAATAACATGAACCCTGACAACGTAACCGGTCCCGTTGTTAAATGAAGAATCAACGACGATACTATTACCCTGGGTAACGGTAACCTTCTTCCAGCTTTCAGGAACCGAAATATCAACCGTAAGCGGATAGTTATAAATGGAAGTATCAAGAGCTCCGACTGCTGTGGAAATTATTATCTGACTGTTGGAAGATGAAACAATATTATAGCTGAAATTTTCTCTTTCTTTGATGTAACGGGTAACGTTTCCGAACGTTGCTTCCCAGATATTGTTGGAATCCGATTCCTGAGCTATCCAGTTGCAAAGCTTATCTAAAAAATATGTAGAAACAACTGTTGTATCTGATCCTGCAGTATCGGAAATTTGGCTCCAGGGCAGAATGTCGTGAGCAAAATAATTTGCCCAGCCGCCGGTCTGTATTGAATGCAGAGCAACATTATCGGTATAAATGTCAAATGCCTCGTCATCCGACAAAGTTCCCCGCGGATGTTTAAAATAAATATCCACAGCCTGAATCTTATAAAATCCATCGCCGCTTATATTGGCATTATCAGAGTACGCGCCGCAGGAACGGGCGTTCTCGTAAAATTTAGCAGCTTCATTTATTACAGCACTGTTGTAAACACAATATGGATATGAAAAGCTTATGCATTTATATCCGGGTATTTTCTGTTCAATTGTCTGTTTTGACTGGTAAAGCTGGTAATCCAAAGTGCCGGGTTGATCTATACTCCCGATAGCCAGGGTATCTAATTGAGGATGGGTAATAGTGTGCGAAGCGATTTCATTTCCCTCGTGCGCAAGAGAATCAAACTGCCACCAGAAGCCGTATTCCCAGTTAGGATATTTATTGCTGACATTCCCGGTGATAACGAAGAAAGTTGCCTTCAAACCGTAGGTATTAAGAATCGGTCTTGCATAAGTAAATTGACTTACCTTTGCGTCGTCAAAGCTTATAGTAAAGGCAGATTTTTTATTATCTGCCCATTTTGTAACGGTTGCAGTACCGTATGCTGTTACCTGACGGGTGGTATTTTTTCCTTTTGCAAAAACAGTTTTCGTCCCGGCTAAAACAACCGCAGCGAAGACGATGATTAAAATTGTAATATATGATTGTTTCATGAAAATCACTTTATTAAGTCAAACTTATATATACTATCACCTTCATCTTGAATGAAAGGTATTGTCTTCACATTCTTCAGTGCAACGATTCATTTTAAGAAAGTATTATTTAATTGTTTCATTAAGGACCGTTCTTTACTTAAAATTTCTTTCATAGACAACCAAAGGATGATAATTAGAAATATCTATCCCTAATCCTCACAACAATTAGACCAAGATAAAAATAATGCTGCTTGTTAAGAAAGGAGAAAGACAGCATCTGCTAATTGCTATCTGTTTTGTACAAGAAGCTGTCTGCCTAATATTTTATGAGGACTGCGAAATGCAGGGCAATATGGTGGAGGCTTTTATGGCATACCTGAGGTTAATGTGTTTTAATTGAAAAATATCAAAAATCAACAGGTATTGGGTTAGATTAGCATGCATTTACGGCTGGCAGTTAGCCGGAGAGGGCATAAGGCATGGAAGTTGAGAAGTATAAGAAAACAAAAATAAAAAAATACTTGATTTCTGTATTAAACGATCTGAAATAGCTGAATATAGAGGTAATTTAAGGAAATGAAAGCGAATTTGAGTTAAAAATTATGTATCAGAATAATGCGCATTCTTATAATGTACAGTTGCCGGGTTATATAATTTATTTATAAGTAATTAGACAGAACAAGAATAATTTTATTTGACTGAATAGAGATTTTTTTATCGTATTGATTAAAGTAATGAGCCTCAATTACGTAATAGTTAAAATCAAAAGGCTCGATACTCAATTTAAGTTCAAAAATAAACTGTGACTTACCGGGCGAAGCTCTGAAAAAATATAAATTGAAACGAAAATAAAATAATAATTGAAATGCTGAATAAAATGAAAAAGTTAATAATTACTATAGCTTTCTTTCTATCTGTTTTCAGCTTGAATTTATTTGCACAGCAAAATATTCAGCTTGGAAAAGGCGCTGAAAATATATCAGCTTCCGGAGCTTTGTATGATTATTCCGATCCGAATGCCATTAACATTAAAGTTATGGTGTGGGGATATGTTAAATTCCCGGGGCAATATATTATCCCGGCAACGAGCAATGTAGTTTCTCTACTTTCGCTTGCAGGCGGTCCAACTCAAGATGCCGAGCTTGATGCATTAAAGCTGTTCAGAATTAATATTGATTCAAGCCAAACTATAATTAATATTAATTATGATGACCTGTTGGGAGATAACAGCAGCTTGTCAAACCCGGTATTGATTCCAAAGTTACATCCCGGTGACGTTTTACTTGTGCCCGGTTCTCCCAAATGGTACTTCAAGGATTATTTTGGAATATTGCTCTCTGTAGTATCCGCTCTGGCTTCCATTGCCGCTGTTTTAGTTTACGTTAAGAAATAAGTAAAGAAAAATATGCAAATGCAGGACCCAAATTCAAGAAAATATGTTATTGAGTCTCCCAGGACTTTAAGAGATTATACAGGGATAATCTATAAGAACAAAAGCATATTTATTGCAATTACAGTTGTTATTTTTATTGCTGCAATAGCATACTCTCTCTATACTCCGAACATGTATAAATCGACTGCAACATTAAAAGTAACCGAACAACAAAAGAATATACTGCAGCAGAATTCGGGATATACATCCATTAATGAGCTTGACAGGTACATCGCAAATGAAATTGGAATAATTACAAACTATAATACCAGGGAGAGGGTAGCTCAGAAGCTTTTGGCAATGGTAAAAAGCAGCGGTGTTGCCGACTTTAAATTGTTGACGGCAAAAAACAATGCGAACGGCTTGGTATTCCCTAAAAGCGTTGATGAAATTGCAGCCGTATTAAAATCCAATGTTAAAGTTGAGCAGGAGCCGGATATGGACGCAATAGACATAACCGCTCAGTCTCCTTCTCCGCAGGAAGCTGCGATTATCGCAAATACATATGCCGAAGAATATCAGAAGATTAACCTTGAAGGAAGCCAGGGACAGTTGAGCGACTTAGAGAAATTTCTTCAACAGCAAAGCGTTCAAAAATTAGCTGAGTTGGACAGCGCTGAGACTGTTCTTGCCAACTTTAAGGAAAAAGGCAGAGTAGTAGCGCTTGATGCACAATCAAATGCGCTTATAGAGCAACTCGCACAATTGCAGGCGCAAAGAAATAGCACAAAACTCGACCTCGTGTCATCTAATCAAGCTTTGGATCAGTATAAACAGTCGTTAAGCAAGCAGAGCCCGGCGCTGTCAAATTATATGGAGAACCAAACCTCGCAGGCTTACATAAGCGCATTGCAGAAACAAATTGCAGACCTGCAGATGAACAGGGATCTGGCTTTGACAAATACCGATCCGAATTTGGATGTATCGGCAAAGGTTAAGGAATACAACAATCAGATAAAAGACCTTGAAACTAAGCTTCAGGCAAGAATAGACCAGATAAAAACCGGCGCCTATGCCAGCAGCCCTGATCAGATAAAAGATCAAACAGATAAATTAATGACTGAAGAGGTACGGAACCGTTCACTTAAGATCAGACTAAACGAACTGGACGCGTTAATAGGCAGCTATAATGTGCAGCTTGCAAACTTGCCGAAAGAATCGATGCAGCTAACACAGTACGAGAGGAACGTACAATCTTTACAGCAATTATATAACCAGTTAAGACAAAAATACCAGGAAGTAAAAATCAATGAGCTTTCGCAGACAGGAAACGTATACGTTGTCAGCGAGGGCAGAGTGCCGGATGCGCCGGAAAAACCGGTAAAAGCCTTAATCATGTTAATAGGACTCTTTGGCGGGATTGCTTCCGCTTTTGGCTTTGTATTAATAAAGGATTACTTTACTGAAAGCAATAAAGACCCTAACTTTTCTTACATCGAGGAGAAAGAAATTAATGCTTTACCGCCCAGGACAGAAACCAAAGGCTTAAACGCACATGAAAAGCCTTTGATGCTGACACAGCCGAAATCGGGCAATAACGTCCCCTTGAAAACAACAAA
>JBJKRP010000353.1:0-15729 GCA_046704565.1 Ignavibacteriaceae bacterium
CAATGTACCTTTGTTCATCCTATCATACAGCCGGTGTACACCGGTAGTAGTCTCTTCGGAAATCCCTCTGATGCCCGGAACAAGTTCGGGATACTTATCTAGAATTGTGTTTGTTAAATCGCCGCCGTCATCAAGAATCATATTAAGCGGTTTCTTATCATCGCCAAAGAATAAAGTCTGATCAATACACCAATCATACTCTTCGAGAGTTTCGCCCTTCCACGCAAAAACAGGAATACCTGCAGCGGCAATTCCGGCAGCAGCATGATCCTGGGTTGAAAAGATGTTGCAGGAAGACCACCTAACCTCGGCACCAAGCTCTTTAAGAGTTTCAATAAGAACCGCTGTTTGGATTGTCATATGAAGACATCCTGCAATCCTCGCGCCTTTCAGCGGTTTCTTTTTTCCGTATTCTTCCCTTAGCGCCATCAAACCCGGCATCTCGGCTTCGGCAAGAAGAATTTCTTTCCTTCCCCAATCTGCTAAGGAAATATCTTTTACTTTATAGTCGGCTTTGTTCTTTACATTTTTTTCAATTATTTCACTCATAAAAGTTCCTCATATAATTAAACAATCTTAAAGATATTTTTTGAATACCGGAACAAGATCCAGCTGTTCCCATGAAAAATCTTTATCATTCCTTCCGAAATGTCCGTAAGCAGAAGTCTTTTGATAAATAGGTCTTCTTAAGTTCAATCTGCTGATGATTCCTCTTGGAGTCAGGTCAACTTCTTCACGGATCATTTTGGAAATTTCTTTGTCCGGAATTTTACCGGTACCTTTCGTATCGACGTATACGGAAACCGGTTCGGCAACACCAATAGCATAAGCGATCTGGACGAGACATTCGTTGGCAAGCTTTGCACCAACAACGTTCTTTGCAATATGTCTCGCAGCATACGTAGCGCTTCTATCAACCTTGGAAGGATCTTTACCTGAGAAAGCACCGCCGCCGTGAGGCGCCCACCCGCCGTAAGTATCAACTATAATCTTTCTGCCCGTTAAGCCGCTGTCTCCATGAGGTCCGCCTATTTCGAATCTTCCTGTCGGATTTACAAAATATTTCGTTTTCCTATCCAGGTAACGTCCGGGTATAATAGTCTTGATTACGTTCTCAATTACGTCTTCTTTAATTGTCTTTTGCTTTACGTCGCCGTCATGCTGAGTTGAAATAACAACCGCATCGACTCTTACCGGCTTATTGTTGTCATCGTACTCAATCGTAACCTGGGATTTTGCATCGGGTCGAAGATATGGCATCAAGCCGTTATTTCTTTTTCTTATATCTGCAAGCTTCTTAACAAGCTTATGCGCATACATAATAGGCATAGGCATAAGCTCCGGTGTCTGGTCGCAGGCATACCCGAACATAATGCCTTGATCGCCTGCGCCGCCTTTATCTACGCCCATTGCTATATCAGGCGACTGCGAGTGGATCGCATTAAGAACAGAACATGACTCTGCATCGAACTTGTAATCCGCGCTTGTATAACCGATACGCTTTACCGTTTCTCTTACGATGTCCTGAACTTCTATATAAGCCTTTGTAGTTATTTCACCGCCGACTAATACTAAGCCTGTTGTTACAAAAGTCTCACACGCAACCCGCGCTCCGGGATCTTGCCGATAAATTGCGTCCAATACTCCGTCGGATATCGCATCGCAAACTTTATCAGGATGTCCTTCGGATACTGATTCTGAAGTAAAGAAATATGACATATTTTATTTTTCCTATTTTATAATTTATTAATAAAAATCTATTTCAGATGAATCGCCGGCATTCAGTTTTTTAAACATCCCGTTTACAACCGCATTGCTCCCGATGATGGAGTTTTCAAGCAGGGACTTTGATATTAATGCATTAGTGCCGACTATTGAGTTTTTAATAATGCATTCCTCTATTTTACAGCCGCTGTCTATAGTAGCATAGGGACCGACTACGGAATTCGAAATCTCTGCATCTTCGGCAATAAAAACAGGGCGGTTAATTATTACCGAGTCGAACTTACGGCTGGAACTCTTCATGTCAAGAAGATATTGATTTGTTGAAAGCAGCGTCTCGGGCTTACCGCAGTCATACCATCCTTCCACCGGAAAAGTAGATATTTTTATGCCGTCATCAATCATCATTTGCAAAGCATCGGTAAGCTGCAGCTCGCCTTTGGTTCTTAAATTCTTTTCGACAAGTTGAGTCAGGCTCTTTTTCAATTTCCCGGGATCCGCTATGTAATACAGCCCGACAAGAGCAAGGTTGGAGACCGGGGTCTGCGGTTTTTCAACAAGCTTTTTTATTAAACCGTTTTCCGTTACGGCAACGCCAAACCTTCGCGGGTCTTCAACTTCATGTACTCCTAAAGCAGTCTCTTTCTTCTTGAAAACTTTTTTTAAGTTGACATCAAAAATTGTATCGCCAAGTATTATAAATATCTCATCATCATCAAAGGTAGGAATAGCAGTATAAATTGCGTGTCCCAAGCCTTCCATCTCATGCTGTTCGATAAATTCGGATTGGATTGACGGATAGACCGACTGGACATAATCGATAATCTTATCGCCAAGATGACCGATAACAAAAGTAGCTTTCTTAACCTCTTCTTCCAGAAGCTTATCAAGGATGTAGCCGAGTATAGGCTTGCCTCCAACATTTAATAAAACTTTCGGAGTCGAATATGTATGAGGTTTTAACCGGCTGCCTATTCCGGCTACCGGTATTATTGCTCGCATTTGAATCTACCTTTGATTTTTGAATGCTAAAATTACCGAATACCCTAAAGAATAACAAATAATTCGAGGCGAATTAAACGGGTATGAAAGAGTAATATCACCCCCAGCAGCATGGTTCATATATTTATTACACAGATCCATTTCATTCCGGGTTGAAGCTTTATATTACATTAAAAGTTAAATCGGTATAGCTTGGAAGACAATTTGAAATAACATAAAAAATTTCTCAACAAGCTTCTTAACGGCTTGGTTTCTAAATTTTATTTTATAGTTTTGCACTAACTATTTAAAGGTGATGGTAATGAAGTTCAATTTTACAGGGAAAATTTTTACAGTTGTTTTCATATTTCTATTGGGTTCGGCGTATGTTGTTAAAGCTCAGGATGTACAGGTATTTGAAAAGTATGAAACCATTAAAGATAGTAATCAAAAAATTGCAGCTTTTAAAAAATTTATAGTGGACTTCCCTTCAAGCCAGTATAAGGCTTATGCTTATTATGAGATATTTACAGCATATCTTGACTTGAATAAGATCGATTCGGCTCTTGTCTTCGCCGACAGGTCTGCGCAATCCTTTCCCGAAGGCGCAAGAGTTAATATTTACAACAATGCCGCCTATGAACTCGCAATGAAAAAAGTTGGTCTTGATACTGCCTTAGTATATTCTCAAAGGGTTGCCGACGCAACAAGCGGACTAAATTTAAGAGTACGCGGAAAATTCCTTGATACGCAGGCATTGGTATTTTATGATCTCGGTAAAGTTGATTCCGCAGTGAGCCTTGAGAAAGAAGCAGCAGCCGGAGATGAAACGGAACCTGCTTACCAATCAAGTCTCGCACTTTATCTTTACGCAGCAGGGAACAAAATCGAGGCTGTCAAAACCGCCGCAAAAGCTATTTTGCTCGGAAGTACCGATGAAACGCTTTCCAACTTTAACAAATGGCTAACGGATATAAAAGCAAATGAAAAGGAAAGACAGAAACTAAAAGATGAAGTAGTAAATTCCGTTTTAAAAGAATATCTTGACAAAAATAAAGATGCGGATCAAAATAAAGTCCATTCAGCCGCCGCGGTGTTTCTTGCTATTACCGGGGTAAACCTGCCCAGGGCTAACCGGTGGGCTAAAGAAGCTCTTTCATCTTTAAATAAGAATTCGTCAATTGATGATAAGGTTCAGTTTACAAAAGCCTATGCCCAGGTTCTTTCGGCAGAAAAAAAAGACAAAGAAGCTCTGAAAGAATTTAGATCTGTAGTGAACCTGGCAGATCCATGGGATGGTGATTTCTGGCTCTCACTGGCGCAGACTTATATTAACACCGGCGACAATAATAAAGCCCTTGACGCTTTTATAAACGGCTCGGTAGCCTATCCTACAGATAAACTTACCGCCGAACTGAACAAGTTTGCTTCAAAAGAAAAAATTCCGGACGGGGAAATTCAAGAGCTGATTTCTAAAAGACAGGAAGAACTTAGCTCTTTCGATCCGGGACATTTTAAAGAAAAGACGAATGGGAACGTTGTACTGGCAGAATTATTTACAGGCGCACAGTGCCCGCCTTGCGCCGCCGCTGATAATGCATTTGACATTCTCTCTGAATACTATCCGAGGAATGCCGTTGTAATCCTCGAATATCATGTACATATTCCCGCTCCTGATCCTATGACCAACCCGGATACATTCGAACGCTACCAATATTACGGCGGCAATTTCGGAACTCCAACCGTAATTATTGACGGCAAAGATAAAATAACCGGGGGCGGACCCAGGTTTCTTGCGGCTAATAGATTCAACGTTTACAAATACACCATAGATAAATTCTTTGGGGGAAAACCCGGAATTAAAATTTCGGGCACGGCAAGTCAATCGGTCGGTAAGGTTAACGTAAACCTGACCTTAACAAGGAAGAAAAACCGGGACAAGAAATTGTCCCTTCATGTAGCACTGGTAGAGAGGTACATTCATTACCCGGGAAGCAACGGAATAACCAAGCATTTGTTTGTAGTCCGCAATCTAATTAAAGGAGCCGAGGGAATTCCTATCAGCCTCGAAAAGATGAATGAGAAGTTCTCAGAAACTTTCAACGTTGATAAGATTGAAAAGAATCTGTCTGCATATCTTGATGATCCGACAAAAGATGCTTCATGGAGAAGAGGAGTTCCTTTTAAAGGATGGAACCAGCGTACAGATAAAATCAACAGGAACAACCTTGCTGTTGCAGCCTGGGTACAGGATAATGAAACTAAGAACGTTCTTCAATCGTTCTATATCGATGTTCCGGAAAGTTCATCTGAAATTGGAAGCAACTAAAAAATTGGAGCCCGCACTTTTTATGAATAGAAATAATCTCTTAGTTATGCTGTGCCTGGTTTTCTTTGCCGGGATAATTATCCCTCAGCCTTCTTCAGGCAATGTTGTGGAAATAAAGGTAAAGGCTCCTAAGTTGGTTTCAGCAGATAAAGAAATAAATGCCGAAGTAACAATAAAGATTGCAGACGGTTGGCACATAAATTCAAACAAGCCGCTGGATGATAATCTGTCTCCTACGGTCGTGTCGTTAAAGAAAAATCCGGATATAGATATAAAGAGTATTACATATCCTCAGCCGGTGATTACAAAGCTGCAGTTCTCTCAATCCCAGATGTCATTATTTGAAGATGAAGCGGTGGTAAAGATACGTTTTATAATAAACAAGAGTTTCCGTAAGAATGCTTTGAAGCTTGAAGGCGAGGTTCAATACCAGCCTTGCAATAACCAGACATGCTTATTCCCAGCATCAAAGCCGTTCACAATCGATCTGAGGATAAAAAAATAAATTAAAATAACTGATTTGTCGCAGCAGTCTTTTTAGAAATCAAAATTCTGATAAGACTGCGGCTCAGATAATTTGCGGTTATTCTTCCGTATTCAGAATTTCATTCAGAACGGTATCCATATCTTTCGTCCCTTTGAAATACGCAAGTAATTTCTGAAGCACGAGGTCAACAACGGCATCGGGGCATGAAGCGCCGCTTGTAAGAATTATATCCACCCTGTCTTTTTCCGGCAGATAGTTTTTTGAAATTACTTCCCTGCCGGATTTAATATCAAAATGGCTGATGTTATCACGGGATATTATTTTTTCAGCCGAAGAAATAAAATACGTTTTGATTTTCTCTTCGCAAAGCTCTGCGATGTGCCCGGTGTTGCTGCTGTTATAGCCGCCTACTACTACGGCAAAATCGGCATACTCTTTCAGCAGACGGTAAGTCGATTCCTGGTTATCGCTGGTAGCATAGCAAAGGGTATCGCGCGTATCCGCAAAATGTTCTTTTATATTTTCGGCGCCGAATTTTTCTTTCATCGTCTGCTTAAGCAGTTCTGCAATAGCCTGTGTTTCCGTCGCGAGCATTGTTGTCTGGTTTACAACTCCAACCCTAAGCAGATCGTTGTTAACGTCAAAGCCATCCGAATACCTTGCCTTGAAGTATGAATAGAATTCATCGACGCTTCTTTCTCCAAGTATAATTGAAGAAAGAAATTTCGTTTCTTCAATATCTTTTACTACAACGGATTTTGCGTTTCGCTGCGTATGCGAAAAGGTGGCGCGCGTCTCCTCGTGGTAATGTTTTCCGTGAATAACTACGGTAAAATTTTCCTTACCCAATTGGTACGACCGGTTCCAGACCCTCTCTACGAACGGACAGGTTGTATTATAGTTGTAAGGATTAATTCCTATCTCATTCAGCTTTTTCTGTATCTCCAGAGTAGTTCCGAAAGCCGGGATTATAACAATGTCGTCCATCCGAAACTCAGACCAATCAATCAACTGATCGCCGGATGTGTTCATTATAAATTTGATCCCCCTGCTCTTTAGCTCATCATTAACGCCGGGATTGTGAATCATCTCGCTCAAAAGAAAAATTCTTTTCCCGGGATTTTCTTCAACCGTTTTGTAAGCAATCTCAATAGCATTCTCAACCCCATAGCAGAAGCCGAAGTGGCGCGCAATTAAAAATCTAACGGGACCGAAGTCCAGAACAGTTGGGGAATAATCCTTCTTTCGCGGATCATCCGTCTTTCTTGCCTCTTTTATTCTCGATATGAACGAGCTTCTATAAAAGCCCGGTATATTGAAATTCTTCATAGCTAAAAAAATAATTTTTACTTTTCAAACATAAAGAAATACTGCCCGTATTTCATGTTCAAATTACCGGAGTCACATTTTTCTTACTTAGAATTTAAGCGCCCTGTTTGGTATATTTGATCCGAAAAATAGAATTTTTTATGGAATTATTAGATCGACTTAAAAAGATAAAAGACAAATTTGAAAGAATAAACCAGCAGCTTTCCGATCCGGCTTATCTAAACGATAGGGACAAGATTGTAAGCTTAAGCCGGGAGAGGAGCGAGCTTGAAGCCATCGTTCGTGTATACGAAGAATATGAGCAGGTGCTTAACAATATTACCGGCAATAAGGAAATAATTGAAGCAGGCTTGGATAAAGAGCTTTCAGCGCTTGCCGAAGCCGAGCTTTCTGAACTGGAAGAAAAAAGAACTTTACTTGAAGAAGGGATAAAGATTCTGCTGCTTCCGAAAGACCCTAACGATAACAAAGACGTAATAATGGAAATACGTGCCGGCACCGGCGGCGAAGAAGCAGCTTTGTTTGCAGGTGATTTATTCAGGATGTACAGCCGGTATGGGGAAAAGAAAAGCTGGAAGGTTGAACTAATAGATATAAACGATACTGAGCGCGGCGGAATTAAAGAAGTTGTTTTCTCTATCTCCGGTGAAAATGTTTTTAGCGAACTGAAATTTGAAAGCGGTGTTCACAGGGTTCAGAGAGTTCCTGAAACCGAAGCTAACGGGAGAGTTCATACCTCTGCTGCTTCCGTTGCCGTGCTGCCGGAGGTAGAAGATGTTCAAATAGAAATTAATCCCAACGATTTAAGAATAGATATCTTCAGGTCTGGCGGCGCAGGCGGGCAGAATGTAAATAAAGTTGAAACTGCCGTTCGAATTACCCACATACCTACTGGAATTGTAGTTCAGTGCCAGGATGAGCGCTCCCAGTTGAAAAACCGTCAGAAAGCAATGAAGGTACTTCGCGCCCGTCTATTCGATGCAAAGCAGAAAGAACAGAATGCTGAAATCTCCGCGCAAAGAAAATCTATGGTCAGAAGCGGCGACCGCAGCGATAAGATAAGAACTTATAACTACCCCCAGAACCGGGTAACCGACCACAGGATAGGGCTAACCCTTTACAACCTTTCCAATATTATGGAAGGAGATATCTCGGAATTAGTTGAACAGCTAAAAATTGCCGACCGTGCTGAAAAGCTTCAAGAAGAGGCTGAAATCTAAGAGGTCTTCTCGTTAAAGTTTTCAAGGAATTTAATCAGAAAGACCAGAATAAATCCCATTGAAGAAAGCATCATATCCTCACCGTCAATTTCGAATGACATTGTGGTTCCTAAAAGCCATCCAAAATATTTCGCCGTAGAAAGGACAACGAAAAAGCTTATGAATCCCAATATACCCGATCTTACCGGGAAAAGTATATACCTTAAGATGAACGTTCTAGTGCTCTTCCCGTCTTTTGTAGCTTCAAGTTTTGAAAATAATACACCTTTCATAAACATCCCTCCAGTGTTTAGTTGTAAATTCTCACCGAAAAAAGAAAAAAATTTAAGTATTAATTAATAGAGCAAAAACAAGCGGCTTCGGAAAATAAACGGTTCAATTTATAAAAAAACCTTTTTAAAAACCAATGTTATTAAACAGCTTTAATTTCAATCAGACTTATGTCGTCCTCGAACCTGTTTTCTGTGTAAGCCCCGAAAGCCTCTTTCAATACGGAAATCGGATCATCTTCTGCCCGGATATCCTTTATAACCTCATCCAGCCTGCTTTTACCGAACTGCTCGCCGGCAGAGTTGCGTGATTCTATTATTCCATCCGTAACCAGCAGGATAAAATCTCCTTGCTGAAGTGTAATGCTGTTGTCCTCATAATTACCGTTTTCCGCAAAGCCTAAAAGTAACCCGTTTGATTTTATTCTTGCAACGGTGCCGTCGGTAGAGTTTTTATAAATTACAGGCAAATCTCCGGCACCGGTATATTTCAAAATTCTGCTTTTTTTATTTAAGGTTATAATGGATAAAGTAGCAAAGACCTCGGATACTTTGGCATCCTGATAGACTGATTTATTGACCTGCTGAAGAATATCTCCGGGTGAAAACTCTTTTGCTGTTTGAAGTGCAACCCTTATTGCGCTTCTAACGTAACCGGCATAGGCAAAGGCAAAATACCATGCGCCCCATTTCTTGCCCATAACATCTCCAAGAACTACTGCAAGGTTATCGTCATCAAGCAGGAAATAGTCTATAAAATCTCCGCCCGGTATTCCATGGAACGGGACATGCCAGTGCCGCACTTCGAAGCCCTCAAAAGCAGGACTGCTGTCAGGAACCACTTTAACTCTCAAAGAATCGGCGGCATGATGGAGCTCCGAGACGATCTTCTGTCTTTCTTTGCCCAGGCTCTTAATTATAGCGGTAACCTTTGCAACAACCACTCTCGGTCCCGCCGTCTTCAAAACATAGTCGGCAATGCCCAGGTCATATCCGTCCAGTATATCGTTCTCTTCGCTTTTGGAAGTTAAGAAGACAAAAGGTATTGATTTAAGATTTTCATCCGTAAGCAGCCTTTTTCTGAATTCAAAGCCGTCTACTTGCGGCATCATGATGTCTGAAATTATTATATCGGGTACCGAGCTTTTTGCTTTGCTAAACGCTTCTTCGGCGCCGTATGCAACTTCGCACTCAAAGCCGGCTTTCTTTAAGTTATATTGAAATAACTTGGCAAGCGAGGCATCGTCATCAACTAAAAGAATATTTGTTGTATCCCTTGAGAAGGACTGCTCAAGATTTTTCTTAGTACCATAGACTTTGTAGATTTCAGTCCGTCGCATCAGGGTCTGTATCTTCAACAGCAGTTCATTCACATCGAACGGCTTTGTAATTATATCGTCGCCGCCTGCGTCAAGAGCCTTAGACTTATCTTCCATGCTGGTTTTTGCCGTAACAAAAACGAAAGGCAGTGCACGGTAGTTTTCATTCTCCCTTACTTTTTTACAGAAGGTGAATCCGTCCATTTCATCCATTGTTACATCGCAAAGGACAAGATCAATCTTTTCTGTCTTAAGCTGCTCGAATGCGGGCAACGCGCCTTCGGCTTCAAACACGGTGTAATTGTTTTTCTTTAAATGATGGGTAAGGAGCTTCCTAATGGTAATGTCATCATCGATAACGAGGATGTTTTTCTTTTCATCGTTTGGCATATATCCGG
Source organism: Ignavibacteriaceae bacterium (assembly GCA_046704565.1). GTDB lineage: Bacteria > Bacteroidota > Ignavibacteria > Ignavibacteriales > Ignavibacteriaceae > FEN-1297. The sequence continues at coordinate 10,055 of JBJKRP010000353.1, forward strand.
CTAACTAAAGCTTTGTATAGCTTCCTCTTTTGTTTTATAAGCTTCAAAGACTCTGTACATCCTCGTAAGCTCGAACATGGAATGAACTGCCGGCTGGAATCCGACCAGTCTTAAATCTCCCGCTAAATTGGTAATCTTCTTAAGAGAAACAACCAGCGCTCCCAAAAATGTAGAATCTATAAACTCGCACTCGCTCAGATCGACGACAATTTTCCTCGCTCCCATCTCAATGTCCTGCGTCAACGTCTGTTTGAACTCTTCCGCTTCTTTAAGCGTAGCTCTGGTTAGGTTAACTACCTCCACAATTATTTCGCCGTGCTTTTCTCTTACAAAATCCATATTGCTACCTGATAATTAATAATTACTGATCATTCGAATGAACGGTTTTCTATATTATACTTTTCCATTAAGCGGTAGATTGTCGCTCTGCCAAGCTGCAGCTTCTTAGCTGCTTCCACAATATTGCCGTTCGTTACCTTCAAAGCATGTCTTATAGATTCTTCTTTCAGCTTCTCAAACGGAACGATATTTTCATCACTGAATAACGCCGTGCTAAAATCGACATTATTCGCCGGTTCCGCAGTCCTAATATGCGGCGGCAAATCGTCAATGTCAATTGTATCTTTCTCGCATATGATGAGACATCGTTCAATCATATTTTCCATCTCTCTTACGTTGCCTGGCCAGTTGTAATCGTAAATAAGCTTTAATGCTTTTTTGGAAAATCCCTTTACGCTCTTACCGAGCTTGTTATTGAAGCTGCCGAGAAAGCTTTGTGCAAGTACAAGAATATCACCCTTCCTTTGTCTTAGAGGAGGAACAACAATAGGGAAGGAATTCAGGCGGTAAAATAAATCTTCCCTGAACTCTTTCTTTTCCACAGCCTGCTTTAGGTCGCGGTTTGTTGCAGATATAATTCTTACGTCTGTCTTTATCAGTTCGGTGCCGCCTACGCGCTCAAATTCCCTTTCCTGGATTACGCGTAAAAGCTTTGCCTGAAGCATCATCTCAAGCTCGCCTACTTCATCCAGAAAGATTGTTCCGGCGTTGGCAAGCTCAAATTTGCCTAGCTTCTTCTGGTAAGCACCCGTAAACGATCCTTTCTCATGACCGAACAGCTCGCTTTCAAGAAGCTCCCTTGGAATTGATGCGCAGTTTACAACTATGAACGGCTTATCTTTTCTGATCCCGTTGTAATGGATCGCCCGTGCGATTAATTCTTTGCCTGTACCGCTATCACCGTGGATCAGAACCGTAATGTCGTTGTTCAACACTTTGGAGACAAGCTTGAATACGTCCTGCATTTTGCCGTCGGCGGAAATTATATTGTCGAAGCTGTATTCCCGCTTCACGTTTTCTTTAAGGTTCTCAAGCTCTTTGGTAAGCTCGTAGTTTTTAATGGCGTTCTTAATTGCCGGCTCAAGCCGCTGCACATCGATAGGCTTAGGAAAATAATCATACGCTCCAAGCCTGAGAGCATCCACCGCCACTTCAATGCTGCCCTGCGCGGACAACATAATTACCGGAATATTTTCATCGAATTGTTTTACTCTTTTAAGAACCTCGATGCCGTCAACCCCTGGAAGCATTATATCAAGCAGAATCAGATCCGGCTTTGCATTCAGCCTGCGAAGGACATCTTCCCCGTTTGAGAAGACTTCCGTTTCATATTTCCATTTGTCCTTTACCCAATAGGTAAGCAGCTTGGAAATAGCCTGTTCGTCGTCTACTATGAATACTAATTTACTCACTGTATCCTCTAACATTGTTAAACTTTTATTTCCTTAGGCAATTTAAGAAGAACCGTCGTTCCTTTGTTTAATTCACTATGTATTGATAAAAATCCTTTATGCAAATCTACAATTTGTTTTACAAAAACCAAGCTTAAGCCGGTTCCGGGAATTTCGCCGCCGGGTCTGCTTACCCGGTAAAACTTTTGAAACATATACGGCAAATCCCTTTCCGGTATGCCTATCCCTGTGTCGCTTATTGTAACCTCAAATTCCTTGTACAGGTTTTGCGCCGTTATTGTTATTCTTCCCCTCTGATGATTAAACTTAACGGCATTATTAATTAAGCTGGAAATTGCACGGAATATTTTTTCCCTGTCTGCATTCAATTCTACGGGCTCCGCCGGAAATTCAGCAGTCAGGTGGATATTCTTCGCCTCGATATTCTTCCTGTTGGATTCGATTGCTTCATTAAGCAGCTCGATAGCATTAAAGGCGGTTTTTACTATCTCAATCTGCCCGGCTTCCAGCTTGGATAAGTCCAGCACATCGTTTATCAGCCTCGCAAGACGCTTGCCCTCGTTCAAAATAATTTCATTGAATTCTTGTTTCATCTCTTGCGGCATATCGGGATCAGAGCTGATGGTTTCCGAAAATCCGATAATTGAAGCAAGCGGCGTCCTGAGCTCATGAGAAATATTTGAGATAAATTCACTCTTCATTTTATTCAATTCAGCCAGTATTGCCTTATGGCGGTTAGACCTCTGACGCTCCAGCGAGATGATCCTGTTCGCCTCTATCAACTTTAAATTAAGATCGCTGATCTTTTCTTCATAATTACGGAGCGCGGTAATGTTTTTTCCTATACCTGCCGCGCCTTGAATACTACCGCCTTCATAGACAGGCTTGCAGTTCATCTGGAAAATGATCTCATTCCCGAACCTGCTTATTAAAACCGATTCGAACGAGGCAAGTTTTTCCTCTTCAATAATATTTCGAAACGACTTAGCAAAAGAATGCTTTTCTCTTGAGGCAACAAGCTCAATTAAATGCCTGCCCAGCAGCTCCGACTGGACATAATCGAGGCAGGCTGCGCCGTATTCGTTTATCTTTATTATACAGCCGTCTTTATCAAGCACAAAAATTAAATCTTCCGACGCCTCAAAAAATGATTCCAGCAGCTCTCTGCTTTTGGATACCAGAATGTCTTTACCCTTGCCGTCTTCAATCTGAGTCTTGACGGATAAAGCAGCATTCATGCTGTCAAAGCCTATAAGCTGCTCGCCAAGATTCTTTACCAGGGGAGAAAATGCTGCCGTAATTTCTTTAGAAAAATTTTCCTTATCTCCTGAAAACAAAACAAGAAAGCAGCCTTTTACCTTACCGGAAGGAACCGGGATGCTTCTTATAAAAGCGGACTTCCATGAATGCTTACTCAAAAATTCTTCCGAAGAAAATGTTTTGCTTAACCAGGCAGCGGTTAACTTTTTCCCCTCGCCTTTTTGAACAGGCTGTAAGTCTTCCAAATTTAAAATACATTCCCCGAATGACGCCAGCACTTTCATCTCACGGGAATTCAGTTTTAAAATATACCCAGCGGAACTATTGGAAGTTTTTCCGATTATTTCAAGCGTATTTATTAAGACTTCTCGCAAAGCGGTCGTTTCTGAAAACATTTATTTTTTATTAAGTTGAATGAACTGCTTAAATATAAAAAATATGATTTATTTAAATAAATATTCTTATTTTTATTTTTAAATTTCCCGATAAACAAACATGGTAAAAATTCTAAAAAGAGCGACTAACCTTTCACTGGCTGTAAATATCTTTTTATTCGTAATAAAATCTGCCGCAGGGATTATGTCGAACTCAATTGCCGTTATCTCCGATGCGATAAACTCATTGACCGACATTGTAGCTTCCGGCGCAATTATGTACAGCGTCAGGCTGTCGTTAAAAAAGCCCGATGAAGAACATCAGTTCGGACATAATGCTGCCCAGCCGCTTGCTGTTTTTCTCGTCGCCTTGTTTACCGGCGTTGTGGGAATAAATTTGATAGAAGCTTCTGTTAACCGGATTCTCACTCCTTATCCGACAAGAATAACGGCGCCTGTATACATAATCCTTATTACTACAATAATTACAAAGCTGATTTTGACGCGCTACCAATCTTCGGTGGGCAAAAAATTTAGGAGTCCCGCTTTAAAAGCTGGCGCGGTAGACAGCTTAAATGATGTCCTGGCATCATCACTTTCTATTGTCGGAATTGTAGGAGTCCAATTGGGGTTCAAATATCTTGACGGTATAGCGGGAATTTTAATAGCATTATTCGTTTTCCGTTCGGGCTACCAAATTGCAAAAGAGAATATTGATTATCTTATGGGTAAGTCTGCAGACAAGAATTTAATACTTGAGATCGCAAATGCCGCACTTAAGGTTGAGGGAGTTCTCGGCTTAAACGAGCTTAAATCGCATTACGTCGGCAATAAGTTTCATATAGAAATACACATCGACGTTGCAAAAGAAACATCAACAGAAAAGTCTCACAATATAGGGAAAGAAGTACAGGCAACGGTATCGAGCCTGCCGGAAATAAATAGAGTGTTTGTTCATATCGACCCTGTTTAAGAATAGCCTCAAGCGATTTTCAATTCTAATGCTTTATTGTTATTCTTTTTTCAATAAAATTATTTTAACAAGTCTTTTACTTTTCCCTTCAGCTCGTCTAATAAAACATCAAACCTTACCCGGCAATGAAATAAATCTTTATTATACTTTTTCCCAAACAACACAATCTTATCCTTTGTTTGGTGAGGTTCAAAGATTACATTTGAATAGTAAAGATTTTTAACTGTCGCAGGTGATATCGAGATCAAATATTTCTCTAATTTATTAGTTGGGGAAATTTAGTTTTGTAAAAGTTAATTTTCAATAATCAAAAATAAAACCATATCTATGCAAATACTAACATTTGAGGAAACACGCATCATCGGTGCTTTAATTGAAAAAGAATTAACCACACCTGAATATTATCCTCTTACATTAAATGCATTAAAAAATGCATGCAGCCAGAAGTCGAACCGCAACCCGGTTGTTTCTTTTAATGAAGACCAAATCGAAAAGACAATAGAACTTCTCCGTGAAAAGTCGTTAGTAAGCCGCATTACAGGCAGCGATATGCGCGTTCCTAAGTTCAGACAAATCTTTACGGAAGCATTAAATCTTTCTCCTGCCGAAACTGCATTGATGTGCGAGCTTATGAACCGCGGCGCTCAAACTCCCGGTGAATTAAACAGCCGTGCAAGCCGTATGTTCAAATTTGAGTCTCTTAATCTGGTAACTGAAACAATCCAGAGATTAATTGACAGGGACGACCCTCTTGTTATAAAGCTTCCGCGGCAGCCGGGAACCAAAGAGTCGCGCTTTGCCCATCTCCTTTCAGGCGAGCCTCAATTGGAAGACATAGATATTCACGAAGAAGCTTCATCCGGAGAGAATGATAGAATTCAAAAGCTTGAAGACCAGGTGGAATTGCTTAGAAATGATCTTGAAGAATTAAAGAAAAGATTTGAAGATTTTAAATCCCGGGTCGAATAAAAAGCATGGGTGGATAATCTTGAACTTATATTTGAGCTTTGGTTCGTGGTAAGGCTAATCTTTTTAATCTTTAACAAATTTCAGATATTGTCTGCAGACACTACTGTGTAAACTCTATCATGCGGTCTAACTTGTACTGTACAAGGAAGAGTAACTTTTTCTCCCTTTCCAGCAGACTTTACTCTCTTATTTTCATTCAGAATTTCAGAAGTCTGTATGGCAACGACACCGGAAGTAGGACCAATAATCAACAGATCATCATTCAAAGATATTCTGCCGGATTCCATTTGAATATAAGCGACCTGTGCCTGCTTATAATAGTTAATTACCGTGCCTACAAATTCCTTC
>JBJKRP010000354.1:0-25782 GCA_046704565.1 Ignavibacteriaceae bacterium
ACTATCATCATCCCCAATTCTTTTTTTACATCAAGAAGGTATTCAATGCCTTTTTCTTTTAATCCTTGAAAAGAATAAGGACTTGAGCGCGGCTTATAAGCCCCTGCCCGCAGGAGCTTAATGCCCATCTCTTTTAATCCGCCTGCAATATCAAAAAGCTGCTGCCTGCTTTCAACAGAACATGGACCGGCGATGATGGTCAATTCATCTCCCCCTATCTTAATTCCATTTAAATTTATCACAGTGTTATCCGGCTTCATCTCTCTGCTGACAAGCTTATAAGGCTTGGTTACCCGGATTACTTCTTCAACAGAATCCATCGAAGAAAAATCTTCTTCAATAAGAAGGTTAGTCGGACCGGTAATTCCAATGCCAAGCTTTGAAGCGCCGGGAATCTCATGTGCTACGCAGTTTTTCTCAACTATCCTTTCCTTTACGCTCTCGATGTCTTTTCTCGGAGAATCGAGTTTCATTATTATTAACATGGTATTTACCTAATCCTTAGCAAATTAAACTTCTCAAAAAACTTCAAAACTTTTTCTTTATCTTTTTTCCCGGGTTCTTTTTCAAGCGATGACGATAAGTCAACCGCAGCCGGTTTAATTTCTTTGCAGATTATTTCAATGTTTCCAACAGAAATTCCGCCTGCAAGAATAATTTTGTTCCTAAGATTAACCGGAATTAAATCCCAGTCGAACTTCTTTCCGGTTCCACCGTAGTCTTCTAATGAGAATGCATCAAGCAAGCAGGTGGAGTTTTTATATCCTTCTATAGATGAAAAGTTAAAATCGTTGTTTATTCTGAAGGCTTTAATTACAGGGGAAAAAATCCTTTCAATTTCTTCCGGTTGTTCGTTGCCGCTTAGCTGAACCGCAGTAAGTTTTAATTCAGCAGCAATTCTATTGACAACTGCAGCCGGCTCATTAACGAACACCCCAACCTTCAAGGTAAAAAGTGATAGTGATTTTATAATTTCCTTTGCTGTTTCGGGTTTAATATATCTTTTACTTTTACGATAAAAGATAAAACCAAGTGCATCAGCACCGCAAGCTTCGCATATCAATGCATCTTCAACATTGGTGATACCGCAGACTTTAACTTTCATATGCGCACCATTTCTTCAACTCATCCAGACTTGAATCAATATCATTTGAGCGCATCAAATGCTCGCCAACGAGTATTGCGTCTGTATGAGCAGCTCTTAAAAAATCTATATCTTCTTTCTTGCTTATACCGCTTTCGGAAACGAGCACAACACCCTGCGGTAAGTGCCCGGAAATTATTTGCGTTGTCTCGAGGTCAACAGAAAAGTCTTCAAGATTCCGGTTGTTTACCCCGATAATTTTGTTCAGCCCGAAATCTATCTTCTCTATCTGGTTTTCATTGTGCAGCTCAAGAAGGACCTCGAGACCAATCTCGGACGCAAGATTGGAAAATTCATTTATTTGGTTCTTAGATAATGCCTCGCAGATTAGAAGAATCAAATCAGCACCGTTTGCCTTTGCTTCATAAATCTGAATTTCATCAACTATAAAATCTTTCCGCAGAAGCGGAGCCTGTTTAATTTCTGCAATCTCATATAGAAAGCTGATGCTGCCTTTGAAATATTTTTGATCAGTCAGAACCGAAACAGCATCGACCGAATGAGAAAAATAAGTCCGTGCTATTTCAAGATGATTGAAGTTTTCTTTAATCAATCCTTTTGAAGGGCTGGCTTTCTTTATTTCCGCGATAACGGCAATATTGCCGTCGCCTTTTATCCGGCTGTAAAAGCTTAACGGTTTTTTATTATAAAAACTGCTGTCAATGAAAGACTGCCTGGACAGCTTGTTTTTAAGCCTTGCAACTTCTTCCTTTTTGTTATCTAATATATCCCTAAGAAAGCTCATCTAACTTGCATGCTCCATACCGAATTTTCTCAGCTCGACTAACTTAGCTAAGGCTGCACCTTTTAAGATAGAATCTTCGGCTGCCTTTTTACATTCATCCAGACTTTCCGAATAACCTGCTGCATACAAACCAAGTGCTGCGTTTGCGGCGACAGTATGGAAAGCGCCATTAACGTTCTTGTTTTCAAAGATGTCGAGAATAATCTGCGCGTTAACATCTGCAGTATCGCCTTTAATATCTTCGAAATGAATAAGCGGGTAACCGAAAGTCTCATTTGTCAGCTTATAAGATTTTATTTCTTTACCGTGGTTATACTCATGTACTTCTGTGTAGTCGCCAAGATAAATCTCATCATACTTATCTACGCCGCAAAGAAAGCAGACTTTATCCATCTCAAGATATTTTGCAGCTTCTGCCATAACTCTCGCGGCTTTTAGATTAAATGTCCCGATAATTTGTTTCCTTACTCCCGCCGGATTGGTTAGCGGTCCAAGCATATTAAAAACGGTCTTCATTCCGAGTTCCTTTCTAACAGTTCCCGCATACTTCATTGCCGGATGATAGAGCGGTGCGAATAGAAAAGCAATGCCAATTTTATTCAGCGCCTCTTCCGATTGTTCTTTTGTAAGATTTATATTAACGCCGAGCGACTGCAATACATCGGCGCTTCCGCTTTTGCTTGATATAGATCGGTTGCCGTGCTTGGCTACTTTTACTCCTGCTCCTGCAACTACAAATGCTGCTGCGGTAGAAATGTTGAAGCTGCCTGAGTTATCGCCGCCGGTACCGCATACATCAATAACGTTTTCATCATCGCAATTTATTCTAATGCTTTTGTCCCTCATTGCTTTTGCGAAGCCGGCAACTTCGGATGGCTTTTCACCTTTCGTTTTTAAGGCGATAAGAAATCCTGCAAGATGAGAATTGTTCACGCTGCCGCTCATTATTTCGCTCATAGCGTCGAACGATTCTTCGAACGATAGATCCTCTTTGTCTATAACTTTTTCAAGGTATTGTTTTATCATGATTCCTCCTATGAAGTCAAGTTAAATTACCGTGACAACCAGTTTTTAATTATATTCATTCCTTCGCCGGTTAAAAAGGATTCGGGATGAAACTGAATTCCTTCCGCCGGGAATTTTTTATGTCGTATTCCCATGATGCTTCCGTCGTATGTCTCTGCAGAAATCTCGAGTTCCGCCGGAAGAGATTCTCTCTCAACAACAAGCGAATGATATCTTGTCGCCTTAAATTCCTGCGGGATATTTTTGAAGATTGTTTTTCCATCGTGCTTAATTGCGGAAGTCTTTCCGTGCATCAGCACCGGTGCTTTTACAATCTTTCCACCATAAACATATCCCATTGCCTGATGACCGAGACAAACTCCGAGTATCGGCACCTTATCTGCAAACTTTTCAAATGCCGTTAATGACGCATTAGCGTCCTCCGGTCTTCCTGGACCGGGGGAAACAACAATCTTATCCGGCTTCATCATTTCGATCTGTTCTTCATCCACCTCATCATTTCTCTTTACGGTCAGCTTGCAGTCAAGATTTCCCAGGAGCTGAACAAGGTTGTAAGTGAATGAATCATAATTATCAATTACCAGTACTCTCATCTATCACCTCTGCATATTTTAAAGCATTAACCATTGCCGCCGACTTGTTCATTATTTCTTTAGCTTCGAGCTCGGGGCGGCTGTCGGCAACAATACCGGCACCGGCTTGCCAGTAAACAATATCTTTTTTTGCAAACAAAGTTCTTATTGCAATGCACATATCAAGGTTACCCGAAAAATCGAAATAACCGACGGCGCCTGCATAAACATTTCTTTCCTCCTTTTCGTATTGATCGATTAATTGAACCGCACGGATTTTCGGGGCGCCGGTTACAGTGCCGGCAGGGAAGCATGACATCAACGCGTCGATTGTATCTTTGTCGTCTGCAAGCGTTCCTTCAACTTTGGAGACCATGTGCATTACGTGCGAGTATCTCTGCACTTTCATTTTTTCAACAACATTAACCGAACCATACCTGCAGACTCTGCCAAGGTCATTCCTTCCAAGGTCCACGAGCATAGTATGTTCGGCTTGTTCCTTCGGGTCGTTGACTAAATCCTTCTCAAGAGCTTTGTCATCTTCGGGGTTTTTGCCGCGGCGTCTCGTCCCGGCAATCGGAAGAAGCTGTGCTTTTCTGTTTTTCACTTTCAGCAAGTCTTCCGGTGAAGTTCCGATTATCGTAAAATCATTTTCAAACCCGCCTGCCGGACAGGCAAGTTCCAGGAAGTACATGTAAGGCGAAGGATTTATTATGCGGAGAGCCCGGTAGACGTTCAGCAAATCTCCTTTGTATTTTGAAGAAAATCTTTTTGATAACACAATCTGGAAAATGTCGCCTTCAACAATATTATGCTTGCCGGATTCAACCTGGCTGTAAAAATTCTCTTTTTCTATCTCTGATTTTAATTCCCCGTCAAGATGAAAATCGGAATTATATTTGAGCGGCTTTTTAAGCTCTTCCCGCAATAATGATAAAATATTTTTTGCTTCTTTAAAAAGATTTTCAAGGCTGGAGCCTTGTTCAACTTTAACGTTTGTAATTAAAATAATCTGGTGTTTGAAATGGTCGAAGGCGAGTATTGTTTGATAAATTCCGAAGATCGAATCCGGGTTATCGAAGCTTTCAGAATGAAATTTAATAACACGCTCAATCAGGGAAATATTTTCATAACCGAGGTAGCCTACAATCCCGCCTGTGAAATCGGGAAGTCCTTCAATTTTCGGATGCTTGTACTTTTTAAGTTCCTCACGGATATGTTCAAAAATATTTTTCTGAAAAGTAGTTCTGCTTCCGTCTGCTGATTCGGTAATTTCCATCCCTTTATTCTGAATAATCTTCTGCGGGTTCTTTCCAATGAAAGAATACCGCGCCATATTTGTCGAACCTTCTACCGATTCAAGCAGAAAGCTTTGCTTGCCGGTCTCGCGTATCTTCAAATAGGCAAGAACCGGTGTAAGCATATCGGCGGTAATCACCTCGAAAACCGGTATCAAGTTAAAATCTTTTGCAAGCTCTTTAAATTGTTCAAATTTCATATTTTGCCTTATAATAAAAAAACCCTTCCCAGTTTGGCTGAGAAGGGTTTCAGGTATTAAAATATTTATCTCAGAATTACTGGGTCATATTATCGCATACACCAAGCCACCACCAGTTGAGGCTTAAATTTTTGTTTGTGCTGTAATATGTCCCAGAAAACTTTTTCATATTTTGTGCTACAAATATAACGCGGAAAAATTATTTGTCAAGTGAAAACCCCGGATTTGTTGAAACTTTTTTCTGAAAATTGAGTAGACGCTACAATTATATAAGTTCTTTTGTTTTTATGGGAACAGTATAGCACAAAGAGCAAAGCGCGCGGCAACGCACTGCACGCTGCCCTCTGCGAATTTATTGCGCAGCTTAAACCTTGAATCGATTATCAGCTTCTAAGTATATTAGCTTGTTGAAATTTAACAGGCTTTTATGAACAGAGAAATGTTTCGCTCAAAAATACACCGCGCTACGGTAACTATGGCTGAGCTTTATTATGAAGGAAGTATAACAATAGACAAGACTTTGCTCGAGGCGGCTGACATTCTGCCGAACGAAAAAGTCCAGGTAGTAAATATGAGTACAGGCAGTAGACTTGAAACTTATACAATAGAAGGACCGTCTAACAGCGGAATGATTTGTCTGAATGGTCCTGCAGCAAGGTTAGGTGCGGTAGGCGATGAGGTAATTATTATTGCTTATTCTCAAATGTCAGACGAGGAAGCCCGGAAGCATAAGCCGAAGGTGGTTCTTGTTGACAAGAGTAATAAGATTGAAAAAATTCTGTAATTTATTTAACAATTAATAGAAATTTAACTTTTATTTCATTGATTTTGTTTTTCCAATTGATTATTATACTCCCGAAATTTTGAGGTGATTTATGAAAAAGCTGATAATGGCATTCTTTCTTGTTCTTTCGATTACGGCATTTGCCCAATTTAAAGGCTCGGGCTTTCCAACGAGCGACGTGAGAGATGGAATTGTTGCCCAGCCAAGTTCTTCCTTATTTGGATTTATCAATCCCCAGAATTTTAAGATGAGCCAGTCATACAGTATGTCGTACTCATCATTCGGCAGTCAGGGACTCGCTCTTGGAGTTTATACGAACGACATGGCTTATAAATTTAACGATCAGTTAAACGTTGAGCTTGCAGCAAGCGTAGTGCAGGCTCCTTACAGCACATTAGGAAGTCAGTTCAACAAAAGTATCAATGGAGTTTATATAGACAGGGCTGCAATAAACTATAAGCCGTGGAAGAATTTTTCTGTCTCCCTGCAATACAGCAATCTCCCGTACGACGGTTACGGTTACTATTCGCCGTATTCTTTTATGGGAGGCTACGGATTGTACAACGGTCTTGAAAGTCCTTACTTTGGAAGATAGTTGAAGTTTTACCGGATGATTCTACAGAGAAAATAAGTGAAGGGAAACTCGCAGTCAAAGAATAATAACGGATTCAAAACAAAGCATTACTCTGAGAATCAATTTTATAATATCGTCATTCCGGTTCTTGCCGTTCTAATTATCTATTTATCTTATTCACTTTATGTTAAACTTCATCCGAATAATGTGGAGGATTTTAATATAAAGAAAAAGCCCGTACCATCAACAGTTCAGGTTGAGGTGCTTAACGGCTGCGGTGTTTCAGGTGTCGCGGATAAGATGACTGACTTTTTACGCAAGCGCGACTTTGATGTTGTGCAGGTAGGAAATTATATTTCGTTCGATGTTGAGAAATCGATTGTCATTGACCGCACCGGCAATACTATAAATGCTGTAAGGGTTGCCGATTCGCTCGGCATCGGTCGTAAGAATGTAATCCAGCAGGTAAATAATAATTATCTGCTGGATGTCTCTTTGATTATCGGGAAGGATTTTAATACATTAAAACCATATCAACAAGGAAGAAATTTGGATTCAAGAAAGCTAGCAGATAAAATAACCGGATTAATCTTTAACAAGAAAGGATATGACGTCAGGATAATGGATTTGAGGAACCTGACGACCATGTCCGATTTTTTTGTAATCTGTACAGCCGATTCGGATACGCAGGTAAAAGCGATTGCCGATGAAGTGGATAAAAGTCTTCGCGAAGAAGGAATCCGCAGCTGGCATATTGAGGGTTACAAAGCCCTAACCTGGGTGCTATTGGATTATGTAGATGTTGTGGTTCATATTTTTAAGAGGGACTACAGGGACTTTTACAATCTTGAAAAGCTCTGGGGGGACGCAGCAATAATAGAAGTATCCGACCCGATGCTTCAGGCTGAGCAGCCCGTTAAAAGAAGAGCCGGCAGACCGAGGAAAGTAAAACCGGAATAATTTTCACCCTTACTGTTTTTAATTAAAAATTACCAGGAAAAAGTTTTGGAAGAATATTTACAAACGCTTTTTAATAAAGCTGCTGAGAAGTTAGAATTTTTAAAAGACATAAAAATTACATTTGATGTTCCTAAGATTCAGGCTTACGGCGATTACTCTTCTAATGCCGCAATGCTTCTTGTTAAGAAATTAAAGAAGAGCCCGCGGCAAATTGCCGAAGGAATTATTTCTGCCCTACCGTTGGATACAAACATTATTCAAAAGGTTGAAATTGCAGGTCCGGGATTTATAAACTTTTTTTTCACTCCGGTATTTATCGCACAGATAACGAAAGAAATATTAGACGGCGAAGATAATTACGGTCGTTCTGAAAAGCATAAAGGAAAGAAAGCGAATGTTGAGTTCGTATCCGCAAATCCCACCGGACCATTGACAGTAGGGCACGGAAGGAATGCAGTCTTCGGCGATACAATTGCAAACCTGCTTGAGTGGGTTGGATATTCTGTTGATCGTGAATACTATTTTAACAATGCCGGAAGACAGATGCGTGTACTCGGCGATTCGGTTAGGCTTCGCTATCTGGAATTGCTCGAACAAAAAATCGTTTTTCCCGAAGACCATTATCAAGGCGAATATATTAAGGACATTGCTAAAAGTCTGCTTGATGAGTATGGAGATAAGTTAACTGAAGAACCTGCTGAAGGAATTTTTAAGAGGGCGGCGGAGGCAGAAATCTTTAAAGATATTAAGAAATCTCTCGAGCGGCTGAATATAATTCATAAAGTTTTTTTTAATGAGAATTCGCTTTATGAAGAAGGGAAAATTACACGAACAATAGATTCTTTTAAAACCAAGAACCTTGCTTACGAAAAAGATGGTGCTATCTGGCTGAAACTTACTGAACTTGGAAATGAGCAGGATAAAGTAATCGTCAAGTCTACCGGAGAGCCGACTTACCGCTTACCCGATATAGCTTACCACGTTGAGAAATTTAACCGAGGTTATGATTTAATGATTGATATTTTCGGCTCGGACCATAATGCAACTTACCCGGACGTTCTTGCAGGGCTGAAAGCTCTTGGCTATGAACCGGATAAAGTAAAAGTATTAATCCATCAGTTTGTAACAATAATGGATGGCGGCGAGGTTGTTAAGATGTCTACACGTAAGGCAAATTACATAACGCTTGACCAGTTGGTAGATGAAGTCGGTGCAGACGTCGTTAGGTATTTTTTCAACATGCGAAGCATAACTACGCACATGAATTTTGATCTGTCACTTGCCAAAAAGCAATCCGACGAAAATCCTGTATTTTATTTGCAGTATGCTCATGCGAGGGTCTGCTCAATCATCAAAATGGTTGAGAAAGAAAATCTGCGTGCGTCTATAGAAAATTTGGATTTGCTTGCGACCGATGAAGAACAGCAGTTGCTTAGAAAGCTTCATCAGTTCAAGAATGAAGTGCAGTTAAGTGCGGAGTTTTTTGAAACTCACAGAATCTGCACCTTTCTTGAGGAACTTGCAGCAGCGTTCCATAAGTTCTATACTTTTTGCAGAATACTTGGTTCGGAGAAAAAGCTTGCGGAAGCGAGATTGTCTCTTGCGTTAGCCACAAAAATAGTTTTGAAAAACGGATTGACGATACTTGGAGTAAGCGCGCCGGAAAGAATGTAGTATTAATCAGCAATTGCAATTGACGCTGCATAAACTTTAGCAGCGCCATTATCCAGCAGTACCTTGGCGCATTCATTTATGGTCGAACCTGTCGTTATCACATCGTCAACTAATAAAATATTCCTGCCGAACACCTTCTGAGGATGTGCGATCTTAAAAGCACCGCTAACGTTTTCTTCTCTTTCAATCTGGTTTTTCGCGGTCTGGGATTGTGTATATCTTTTCCGTTTCAAGATGTTTTCATTTAAGATACTACCGGAAGACTTGGCAATTCCCTTTGCAATAAAGGAAGACTGATTGTATCCCCTGTCGGCTTTCTTTAAATGGTGAAGAGGTACGGGCATCACGGAATTAATCTTCCATTCCTGGAATAGATGCCGGAACGTTTCTCCAATCCTTTCACCAAGGAATTTTCCGAATAAGAATTTCTGATTATATTTTAACGCATGAATGATTTGCTGAAGTTCTTTATCCTTCTCAAAGAGATAAAGCGAGGTATAACCGGAAACGAATTTCTTAACTGCAAATTTCCGGTTGAACTCGAATCGGAGTCTATCGGAAGAGACAACTTGAATTTTGTTTATGCAGATCGGGCAGACAAACTTTTCATCTACCGAAAGTTTTTTCTTGCACACCGGGCAAAACCGCGGCAGAACGAAATCAAATATTTCCGTTAATAACATCATCAATTAAAAACTAGATAAAATACAAAACGCATAGAGCTTAGTCTGCTTTACGCTATGCGCTTAGCGCTTTGCACATTTTTAAAGCATTCCTGCTCTCTTTCTAAAGAACCATTCTAATCCGAAAATCACAATGGCAACAACCAACAGCCACTCATTTGACCAGAGGTTTATATCGCTTACTTCAATTTTATCTTTAGAAGATTTATTATTCAATTCCTTTAAGATTGAGTAAAGTTGTTTGTAATTCGAATTGTAAAAAAACTTTCCGCCGGTCTGGTTTGAAAGCAGCGACAAATAATTATAGTCCATCTGCGGGTTGAGCATCTCAACGTCGACTTCGCCGATATTGAACTTACCGTTGTCTGAACCAAGCTTATTATTGTTTTGAATTACATCGCCAGTAAATGCGTAATCGCCGGGCTTATTAGTTTGGAATGTTCCTTCATACAAACCGTTACCAATCGAGTTAAGATTAACTTCATAATTTTCACTGCCGGATTTTATCTTTACACTGACGTCAGCATCGGAAACAGGATTGAACGTCTGGTCGTAAACCTGCGCGTTAAAATCAACTTGTTCTCCCGGCGAATATAATTTCTTGGAAGTCTTTATTGTAACCTGCTTATGATCTTCCTTTGTATTAAGCCATTTTACGCTGCTGACAATAAACCTGTCGAACAAATCGAGATTCTGCGGTGCTGTTTCTAGCTTCCACCGCCAGATATCCTTTGCCAGTACAGCGATTGATTTTTTGCCGCCGAGGGTCCTGGTAAGAATCAGCGGTCTGTTCATCGGTACGTTATTAATTTTTACCTTCGAGATAACATCGCTTTCCGGTTTGGCTTTCAAATCGACGTTGGGCTGATTAACCGGCGGAAGATTATTCCAGGCTGCAATCGGATTGGATGCATTGTTCTGCAGAAGCGGATTGTCCTGCTCGCTTCCAGAAATATCCGGCTGAATTTCCAGATAATCATTGCTTACATTTCCAATAGCAAAAGGGAGCTCGCTTTGAAGAGCTTTAAGCTTTGAGAAATCTACTCCGCTTGAAAGCGAGATGAAATACGGTTTATCCTTTTCAGTAATCTCTTTAGTTACAGATTGAAATAACTGCTGCGAGGTTTCTCTGGAAGGAAATCCAATCAGAAAAAAAACATTTGCGCTGTCGATTAGTCTTTGCTCATCTATCCCGCGCTCAACAATTTTTCCGGCAGCAACCTGCGTAATTGAACTGACGGAAAAATTATCATCCGAGCGAAGAGTATTTTTTACAAACGAAACGTCAGTCGAAGGACTTCCTGCAAGCACAAGTACTTTTACTTTGTTGCTTAGAACATTTATATAAAATACCTTTCTGTTGTTGGCAAATGTAAATTCGCCTTGAGTATTCGAAGCAACAACAGCAAGTTTTTTTTCACCGCCGGTTTTGGGGGTATAAGCAAACTCGACATTCTGAATGCCGTCCGGGCTAAGTGAAACATTCTTTTGCTGGATGAATGCATCGTTTTCATAAAGTGAAAGAGTAATGTTCTTATTAGCAAAGCCGGTATTGGTTATCGCGGCTACGATTGACGTTGGTGTTCCTGCGTAAATCATCTGGTTGTACAGAACATTCTTGACTGCAACATCATTACGTGTCGTTGAGTCACCGATACCAACCGCGTAAACAGGAATATTCATCTTAATTGCGGTGCGCAGCGGGTCGGAACCGTCGTTAATAACGCCATCGCTTACGATGACAATGGAAGAAATATTCTGACTTACTTTTGCAGCCTGAGAAAATATATCTGCAAAGTTTGTGCTTCCTTCCGAAAAGTCTAAGCTCTGAAGACTGTCATAGTTTAAGCTTTTAACATTTGAACCGAATGTATAAAGCATTGAGTTGCCGCTTAAATCGCTCTGCTTTAGTCCGGCGACAAAATCCTTTTCGGTCCTCTCGCGGTCTGTGCCGTCCTTAATTTGAATTGAACGTGAGTTGTCTACGAAGATCAAGTTTACCGGTTCTAAAACTTTTTTCTTTGCAAGCGTCAATACCGGTTCGAAGAAAACGAAAAGCAAGATGATTAAAGCGAGCGATCTTAAGAAAATAAGAAAAAACTTTTTGCCGTTTGGAATTTCCGGAATTGTGTAGCGGTAGGAATAAATTGCATAGCCTACTAACAGGATCAAGAAAAGAAAGAATAAGATAGAAGGGAACGATAAGTCTAAACTAATTCTTTCGAAGTTAAACATGAATCTACCTGCCAATTATAAATACATCTTGCCTTTTAGAACCGTGACCGCATTGCCTGAAATATAGAGTTCGTTGTCTGCCGGAATAAATTTTACTCCAACTCTCCCGCGCCGGTTGATTATATCACCTTGCTCAAAAGTTAAGTTGATTTCTTCGTTACCGAATTTAATAAAGCCTAACTTGTTCAACACCGTCATAAGTGGACCGTTTGCAGAGCCGGTAACGGGGTCTTCATCAATGCCGAAATATGGCGCGAAAAACCTTAGATGAGCAAAGTTTTCTTTGTCATAAGTTTCCCGGGTAAAAACTACTGCGCCGCCGAAGTTGAGTTTTTTTTGAAGCCGAAGAAGCTCTTTGAAGTTCGGCTTCATTTCTTTTAAAGTAGAAAGCTTTTTGACATGTATGTACAAGTAGCCGTTTTCAAGCATAATGAAAGGAACCGATTTGTCCAGATCGTTTTCATTCAAGCACAGAGATTCCGAGATATCTTCTCTTCTTTCGCTTGCCTGTCCGACAGGCAGGTTATACTCTCTCGCTTTGAATACCGGCACTTGCATAAAATACTTTTCGTTTTCAACCCGGCATTTTAAGATACCTGATAAAGTATCGAACTTTATTACGGAATTATTTTTCAGTAGATCATTTTCATTTAAAAAATGTAGTGAAGCGATTGTGGCGTGCCCGCAAAGGTCAACTTCCATTAGCGGAGTGAACCACCTAAGGTTATAGTCGGCTTTATTTGATTTAGAAAGAAAAGCCGTTTCGGCAAGGTTCATCTCTCGCGCGATTGACTGCATTTCAGCTTTGGTAAGATTATCTCCGAACGTAACTCCCGCAGGATTGCCGCCGAAAGGTTTATCAGTAAAAGCGTCTATTTGATAAATTTTAATCGTCTTTGATTGGTGGCTTTTAATGTCTTCCATTTAGAATCCTTTCAATGTTCCATGTCTTCATCTTTTCAAAAGTATCATAGTCGGTAAGATCGAAGTGAATAGGAGAAACGGAAACATAATTCTTTTTAATCGCAACTTGATCGAAATCAAGTTCTTTATCAATTTCGAGCAGCTTTCCTGTCAGCCAGAAATAATCCTTTCCAAAGGGGTCTGTTCTTTGCTCGTAGATGTCATCCCACTTTGACTTGCCTTGTTTAGTCAGCATAACTCCCTTAATTTGTTCCGGAGGAACATCGGGTATATTTACGTTAAGCAAAGTTCCTTTTGGTATTTCTCTATGGTTAAGTTCTGCCGCCAACAATTTAGAAACCTTTGCTGCAAACTTAAAATCAGTTACCCCGTGGTTTGTAACAGAGACAGCCATAGAAGGCACATCCATTATAGCCGCTTCCCGTGCGGCTGAAACGGTGCCCGAGTAAATAATGTTTATGGCTGTGTTTGAACCGTGATTTATACCGGAGACGACAAGATCGGGCGGTTCGTTCATTATATTTCTTATCCCGATTTTTACACAGTCTGCAGGGGTACCGTTTACAGCATAGCCGAAAAACTCTCCGTTCTTAAACGATTTTGTAACACGCAATGGTATCTGCATTGTAATTGCATGCCCGATTGCACTCTGTTCCTGATGCGGCGCTACAACAGTGACATCTCCTATTTCTTTTAATGATTCGGTAAGCGCGAAAATTCCCGGCGAATCAATCCCATCATCATTACAAACTAAAATTCTCAAAACGCGTCCTGTAATTTTCTGTTTTTGAATTGAAAATATAATACTTTTATAGAGCAACCTTCAAGGCTGCAATTAAAGCTGAGAATTATATTATACATTATATCTGATTCTGTGATAAGGAAGGTTACTCTTGCGGACAACTCCTCTTCCTTCATTTTATTTGCGTAACTTTGCATTTAGAATTTGAAAAGGATTAATCTGTACTTTGCTTGTAATTAAGCCTCAGATCTTTAACAGGTATCCCGAGATTGTCTTTGGATTCAGTACCAAAATCGGTGCGGATAGGAAAGCTCCTTATTTTTTCAACCTATCGCTTTCGGTTGGCGACGACAAAGGGATTGTGAATGAAAATAGAAAATCGTTCTTTACGGCTCTTAATTTGAAACCGGAAAATGTTGCACTTCAAAGGCAGGTGCATGGAGATACAATAAGCTGCGTTACTAACGGAGGGGAAATCGGCGCAAGCGATGCGATGATAACCAATAAGAATAATATCGGACTGGCAATTAGCTCTGCCGACTGCGCAGCAATTTTTCTTTTTGATAGGAAGAAGAAGATTATTGCTGCGGTCCATTCCGGGTGGAGAGGTACTCAAAAGAAAATTCTTCTTAAGACTCTTCAAAGACTGTATGACGATTTTGGCTCCCAGCCGGAAGATTTGATTGCCTATATCGGTCCGTCTATAAGTCAAAAGAATTACGAGGTAGGCAAAGAGGTCGCGGAACTGTTTGAGGAAAGATATTCAATTGCCTGGGGAGAAAAATATTTATTAAACGTTTCCGGGGCTAACTATGATATGCTGCTAAGCTCCGGTTTGTCTAAGAATAATATTCAAGTCTCCTCTCTCTGCTCTTACGAAACCAATAATATGCTCCATTCCTACCGCCGGGACGGGCTTCACTCCGGTCGGGCTTTGGGTGTAATTGCGATAAAAGAATTTAAGTAGAAAATACTAAATTGTAATTAAAAATATAAAACTTAATTTCCGGTTATAGATGTTAAATATTATTCGAATTAAGAAAGCTGTCTTTTACGCATACCACGGCGTTCTTTCCGAAGAACAGAGTGTTGGAGGAAAGTTTGAAGCCGACGTGGATATTTACACCAATTTTAAAGATGCGGCTACCAGGGACAGCTTGAAACAGACAATTGACTACGACAAAGCGTACAAGTTTATGTACCAGCTTGCACTTGAACATAAATATTACCTGATTGAATCTCTGGCAACAAAAATTGCCGACGGTTTGCTTAGTAAATTTTCTCACATTGAAAAAGTCGCCGTACGGATTAGAAAAAATAATCCTCCACTGGGCGGAGTTGTGGACTGCGTTGAAGTGGAAGTTGTAAAAGCCCGTGAAGACTTTGAAGGATAACACTGCCTTCATTGGGCTCGGTTCCAACAAGGGAGATAAACTAAGATATCTAAAAGAAGCTGTAGCTAAATTAAATATGAAACACGGCTGCACTGTGGCAAAGTGTTCATCGGTTTATGAAACAAGACCTTTCGGTATTAAAGAACAGGATAATTTCCTGAACGCAGTCGTAAAAATTTCGACAAAAAAAGATTTTCATGAGCTGATTTATCTTATAAAGCATATTGAAAGCGAGCTTGGTAGAACGGAGTCTGCCAGGTGGGGTCCGAGAGAAATTGACCTTGATATATTGCTGTTTAATGATTTGATTTTTTCGGATGAAAAGATTACTATACCGCATAAAGGAATGGCAGAGCGTGACTTTGTGCTGGTGCCTTTGTGCGAGATTGACAGAGAATTAATTCACCCTGCATTAAACAAAAAAATTTGTGATATTTGCAGAGAAGTTTCTGAGAATTTTATAATCAGAAAATTATCCGCAAAACTTTTATAAACAACCATGAGTTAAAATTGAGCGAAAACCAGGAAGTAAGGTACATCTCGATTGAAGGAGTTATCGGCGCAGGCAAAACGTCGCTGGCTCGTAAATTAAAAGAGCGGCTAAATTCGCAATTAATTCTTGAGCAGTTCGAGGTTAATCCGTTCCTTGAAAAATTTTACGGCGACAGGAGACGGTATGCCTTCCAGACGCAGATGTTCTTCCTGATAAACCGGTTTAAACAACAGGAAGAGCTTAACCAGGAAAACTTGTTTACCGAGTACATCGTGTGCGATTACTTATTCGAGAAGGATAAGATTTTTGCTTACTTAAATCTGACCGGCGAGGAGTTGAAGCTTTATGAAACGATCTTCCCGCTGCTTTCGCGGAACCTGCGCAAACCCGATCTGGTGGTTTACCTGCAATCAAGTGTTGACAGGCTTATGTACAACATCAAGAGAAGGAACAGGAAGGTTGAGAGAAACCTTACGATGAATTATATTGAAGAGCTCGGCGAAGCATACAACCATTTCTTCTTCCGGTATAATGAGACTCCGCTGTTGATCGTTAATTCGTCGGAAATAGACTTTGTGAACAGCGATGATGATTTTAATGAATTGTTTAAACAGATATTCAGAGAAGACAGGGGCTTTACGGAATATTTTAAGCCCGAGACGAGAAGGATAGAAAATTGATATTTGAGTTCTTTTTTTGGCTGATTATATTTTATATTATAATGAAGGCTTTGGGAGTCTTCCTTAAGTTTTTTTTGCCAGCTTACAGAGGGAAGAGCGCGGCACGGCAAAGACAAAAGCCTGAGCAGAAATATGAATCCAAATTTAAGGATGCCGAGGAAGTAGATTTTATAGAGATTAAAGAGGATAAGAATTCTAAGGAAAAGAAATCGTAAATAGAACCCGCAGCCTATGTCAAAGCTAATTTATTGGATTGTTAAAAAGCTTTTCTCAGTTGAAGAAAATTCCAGCCGCGAGGTTGGCATCCCTAAAAAGATTCTTATCGTTCGTCAGCATAACCAGCTTGGAGATTTATTAGCCGGGCTGTCTTTGCTGCGTGCAATAAAGGAAACGTTTCCCGGATGCAGTGCTACGCTTATAGTAAGCCCGTCTAATTATCACGGTGTTATCAAAAACAAATTTGTTGATAGAGTTTTTAACTACGACAAGAAAAGACTGTTTAGTCCGTTATATTTGAGATCGCTTTACAGGCTGCTCCGCGAAGAATATGATCTGGCAATAGTACCTGTAACCGTGTCGATTTCTTTTACCAGCAATCTGATTGCGAGGTTTTCAAATTCTAAAATAAGAATCGGCGCAAAAAGTCTTGACGGCAAGCCGAACAAAAGCGCCTTTCTCTTTGACAGAAGAGTTGATATAGATTGGCGAAAATATCCGGACTCTAATGTCTCGGAAAGAAGTCTTGATATTGTGCGTCCTTTCGGAATAACAACAAAAGATTTTACTCCGGAAATTTCATTTGATAAAGAAGATATGGCATCGGCTGAAAAATTTATTTTGGAACTAAAGTCAAATGCCGGCGAGTTCCTTATCGGGTTTCACGTAGGTGCAGGAAAGATTCCCAACCGGTGGTCGTTAAATAAATTTTTAGAATTGATGGAGATGATCAAGGCAAACTATCCAGTAAAATTTTATTTAACCGGAAGCCAGGCGGATAGAGAGGAAATTAATTTTATCAAGGAAAGATCTAAGTTTGAAATCGGACTTTTCATTAATAGAAAGATACCGGAAGTAGCTGCGTTGATTTCTAAGTCAGATCTTTTTATTTCCAACGATACAGGCATTATGCACGTTGCCGGTTCAACACAGACACCGCAGGTTTCGCTGTTTGGTCCGACCAACCCGTTTAACTGGGCGCCGATAGGAAAGAATAAAAAGTTTATACGTAAATCCGAGCTGATGGACGACATAAGCGTGAATGAAGTTTTTGAAATGTGTACATCGCTGTTGAATAAGAAAGAAAAAGAAGAACATGCCCTCTAAGTATATAGCGGCAATCGATATGGGAACAAATTCCTTTCATCTCGTAATTGCCGAGTTAAAAAAGAAGAATTCATTTAAGATAATAGATCGCGAGAGAGAAATCATCAGGCTTGGCTCGCATAAGGGCGAGACTATAAACCTGATTTCCAAAGAAGAGATTAACAGATCGATTGAAGTTATCAGGCGTTTTAAACAGCTCGCAAACTATTACGATGCACAGATAAGGGCTATTGCTACCAGTGCAGTAAGGGAAGCTTTCAACAGGAATGAATTCTTAAGCGAGGTGCAGGAGAATACCGGGATAAAAATAGAAGTTATCGACGGGCATAAAGAAGCGAATCTTATCTATCTCGGCGCCAAGAAGGCGCTGGATATTTCCGACAAACGTGTTTTGTGCATTGATATCGGCGGAGGCAGTACGGAATTTCTTCTTGGAGAAAACAGCCATCCGGTCTTTGCCGAGAGCGTGAAAATAGGAGCGGTCAGATTGACAAGAAAATTCTTCCCGGGATTCGTTTTGTTCTCCGATCATATAAATGAATGCTCTCAATATATTGAAGAATCTATTTCTTCAAATAAGAATATCTGTCTGAACGAGCATATTGAGCTTGCAGTAGGCTCATCCGGAACGCTGCAGTCGGTTGCTTCAATGATCGGCTACAGAAGAGACGGAAAAATTATAAAATCGGTAAACGGCTTTACCTTTACATCGGAAGAGTTTTTCGGTGTGGCGGAAATGGTGTTAAAGAGAAGAACGCTGAAGGAAAGAATAGCCATCGCCGGGCTTGAAGCAAAGCGCGCTGATATAATTCCTGCCGGCGTATTAATACTTAAGAAAATTTTTGAAATGTTTAAGCTTAAAAGCATGACTGTCTCCGAATATGCTCTCCGCGAAGGTATTCTTCTTGAAATGATTGCAAACAGGGAACAGTACCTTAAATAATTATTTTAGCTTGTAGATTGAATCGAGCACTGTCCCGTCAACCCACTTTACAACGGCAACTACTTTTTTGTAATCAAATACCGGTTTGGAAGGAACGCCGCAGATTGAATAGACCTCATCTTTAATTTCTTTAATTGATTTTATCGGGAGCGAAGAATTTGACATTGTGTTCTTCAAATCTCTCCTTCGCGGATTTATGGCGATACCCCTCTCAGTTATAACGACGTCGATTAATTTCCCGGGTCCGCAAAGTGTTGTCACTTCATCTATAATTACAGGAATTCTATCCCGGAATGAAGGCACTGCGAGGATTGAGCACTTTGAATAAAGACAGTTCTGCCATCCGCCAATGCCGTGCAGCAGAAAGCCGTCCGAATGACTGACAACATTTGCATTGAAACGGACATCAACTTCGGTGGCTCCGAGAACGGCAACGTCGACCATAGATGCAAAGTTTCCCTTTCCGTGAAAGTTGTAGCTTGTGAACGGACTTGTATTAATGTGGCTTGGATTTTCACGCATGCTCCTTACGCCTTCAAGATCGAAGGTTTGTCCGTCAAGAATGTAATCGGTTAATCCCTCTTCGAGAAGCTGCACTAAATATTTAGTAGAGCCGCCTCTAACAAACCGGGCTTTTACTCCTTTGGCTTTCATTCTTTCTTTTAGATAAAGAGCAAATGCAAGATTAGTTCCACCGGAACCTGCTTGGAATGAAAAACCGTTTTTCATAATACCGGCTTCATCGATAAATTGCGCAACGTATTCTGCAATCAAAAGCCTGTCAGGCGATTTTGTAACTTCTGTTGTACCGGAAACAATTTTGGATGCATCACCGAGCGAATCAACCTTAACCACATAATCAACATTGTTTCCTTGAATCTGCCACGGCACGCAAGGGAAGGGGACAAGGTTATCTGTAACAACAATAACCTTATCGGCGTACTCGGAATCGACGAGAGCGAAACCGATAAGACCGGAAGCGGATTTTCCGTTAACGCCGTTTGCATTACCGAATGCATCCGCTGTTGGCGCAGAAATAACAGCAATATCAATATGCACTTCACCGTCCTGCACCGCTTGATATCTTCCGCCGTGAGAGCGTAAGACACCAACGCCTTTCATTTTCCCTTCCGAGGTAAATCTTCCAAGCGAACCATTCATGCTTCCTTCTATATGATGAATAGTTCCGTCTTCAAGATACTTAATCAAATGCTCATGAACAGGAAATGAAGCGCTCGGGAACCAGCGGATATTTTTAATTCCAAGCTCATGAATGACATCGAATAAGTAGTTCGTAAGTGCATCACCATCCCTTAAATGATGATGAGTTGAGATAGTCATTCCGCTTTTTATCCCGGCTTTCTTCAAGGCTTCCTTTAAACTTCTGACTTCTTTATTTCCTCCGGCAGGATAATCAATACATGAATTGATCTTAGGTTTTGCTTTATAACCGGAAGGTCTAAACTTATTTACTCCTTTGAACGGAATTTGT
Source organism: Ignavibacteriaceae bacterium (assembly GCA_046704565.1). GTDB lineage: Bacteria > Bacteroidota > Ignavibacteria > Ignavibacteriales > Ignavibacteriaceae > FEN-1297. The sequence continues at coordinate 19,887 of JBJKRP010000354.1, forward strand.
TTCTGTCCGTTAACCACTGAAGGAACTAATCTGCCTGCGGCGTTTTTTATATACTTCATTTTTCTTCCCAGCCTTCATCCAGCAAATTATTTGTAACGGCGAGATGAATAATTCGCTGCGCTCGCTTAACCACCGGTGCGTCTATCATTTTAGTCCCAATCGAAACAACTCCAATTCCTTTTCGTTCGGCATCTTCAAATGCCGTAACTATCTTTTTAGCCTTTTCTATTTCTTCTTTAGTCGGTTCAAAATATTTATGAACAACCGGAATTTGTCTTGGATGAATGCAACCTTTTCCTTCAAAGCCAAGGGACTTCGCTTCTATGACGCTCTGCTTTAATCCTTCCATATCTCCGACATCCGAAAATACCGTATCAATGGCTTGTACACCTGCAGCCTTTGCTGCATTGACTATCATGGACCGGGCAAAAAAGCTTTCTTTTCCATCCGGAGTTCTTTGAGTCCCGATGTCGGCGGTATAATCTTCAAGTCCTATTGTAAGTGCACAAATATTTTTAACAGCCGAAGCAATTTCATAAGCTTTTATAACGCCAAGAGCGCTTTCAATAATCGGCATCAAAAAAATTTCAGCCTTAATGTTGTTCTCATGCTTTATTCTTTTTATGTGATCATTAACTTCAACCACCTGGTCGGCGCTTTCACATTTCGGTATAAGAATAACATGAACATTATGCGGTATGACAAGCTCCAAATCATCCAATCCCAACGGCAGTTGGTTTATCCTTACCATTCTTTCCGAGCCGTAAAAATCTACACTGCGTAAAGCATTTCTTACCAGAATGCGTGCGGCAGCCTTTTCCGATTGTGCTACGCTGTCTTCGAGATCTAAAATAATTCCATCCGGTTTATGCAGACCTGCGTTAAGAAAGAATTTCGGCTCATTTCCAGGAAGATACAGTCTGCTTCTACGCAGTCTTTCTTTTGATGATTGATAACTATTATTTCCGTTAAAAGGAATTAAGAATTCCTTTTCATTTTCAGGGAATAATTTTTTTAAGGCTTGTTCAAACCTTGCTGCAATAACAAAAGGGAGCGCACCCTCGTCTTCAATTAAAATGTTTACATTCTTCAATGCGAAGAACCGGCACATTTCATCTATCTGTTCTTTTATATTCTTTCCGTATAACGAAGATACCTTGCTTTTCAAATCCAGCTTTATCCCGCCGGAATTAGTTAACGCTATTTCAACATAGCAATCGGAACGGGCATTCTCTTTTGGTCCTGCATGGGTAGTTAATATTTTTTCCCCCTTCATAAAGCAATCTCCTATAATTGAGCTAAAGTTTGATTGACATGTTCGGAAATTTGGATCTAAGCTGATAATTTATTCTTTCAACGGGCTCTTTATCTTTTTGGGAAACGTTCATTTCTGATTTAAGTAAAATTATGCTAACATGTTTATATCTATTTGTCTTAAAAATAATCTTTATAAATTCATAAATCAATCAGATAACCAAGTTCTCCATAAACTCTCTTGCAGATTTCTTTTCGCACCGGAAAATCAAATTACGGATTTGTCTTCGCCGGGATTTTGAAAGTACTCCATCAGTCAAAGCATTAAATTTATTTTCAAGATCTTCGTCCGTCATTGGCTCTCTTGGGTCGCCTTTCGGATATTCGACATATTCCGAAAATTCCTTTCCGTTCTTCGTTTTTACGGTAACTTTTGATGGCTGCTTTGCCGGAAACATTTTTTCAAATTCCAACGACGCTTCGCCTCTGATTTTAGCCATAACTTCGCGGATTCGCGGATCACTTAATTTCTCATCTGAAAAAGTTTGTGCTGTTATTTTATGATCGACTATGGCTGCGGCAATACAGTAAGGAAGCGAATGATCGGCAGTTTCCCTCGATTGCGGTTTATATTTTTGCTGATCGAATAAAATATCGCAGGCACGCGAGATCGTAGTTACTTTCACGGAATCAATTTGATCGTAAGTTAAATTATTCTTTGTTACCACTTTCAAAGCCGCAGTAATATGCGTGTGGGTTAACGCTTCAGTCGGAAAGGCTTTCATACTGCACCCAAGTATTTTGAAGGTTTTTCCCAGGTTGCCGATTAATTTTTCTAAATCCCACTTCCATTCTTCTTCTAAATCTCTTCCATGCATTTTAACCGGTTTGAGCTTCGCATTATTCACATCCCATCCGAAGAAGCAATCCATGAATCCTTCTTTGCCTTCAAAGATAGCTTCAGTTCCGGTATATCCTTGTTTCGCCATCAACGCGGCAAAAACACCGGACTGCACTGCCATTGGGTCAACTGTATTTTTCATCATTGTCAATTTACCGGCAGTCGGAGATCCGATTGTAAAATTATGGCTTCCGTTGATCCCAATGGCGTTAACCATTTGGTCTACGGTTAAACCTAACAATTTTCCGGCAACAATTGGAGAGACGAACTGTGTTAAAGCAGCATGATGCCATTTCCTTTCGCGTATTCCTGGTACGGCAAACTCACATAGTCTCTGTTCGAATTCATAAGCCAGCACAATTGCAGTTAATACTTCCTTCATTGACGCATTTACGAGTTCACCGGCAGCTAAGGCTGCCGGTATAATATCGGACGGATGGGAAGGATCTTCTTTCCAATAAACATCATTAAAGTCAAGCGTACGTATCATTAATGAATTTATAAAAGCAACATTTACAGCCGGCAATTTGTCTCCTGAACCTATCACTGTAGCTTCCTTGCTGCCTCTCATCTTTTTATAAATATCCTTTATGATTTTTACATCGGCTGTCCGGCAACCGCCGAATGCACAGCCGATGGAATCATAAAGAAATCTTTTTGCCGTTTCTACAACTTCTGAAGGTAAGTCTTCATATTTAAGTCTTACAGCAAATTCCGAAATTGTCCGGGAGATTGATTTGGTCATATTTTAGATTTTATCCATCCTTCCAAGCATTCTGCAACAATCAATTCCTGCGCAGCTTTTCCGACCGGGATAAAAGAATATTTTTTCAGCTTGCCGTCTTTAAGAGGCTTATCCAAACTTATTTCCGAACTCTTAAAATTAATTACCGCCGCGAGATTAGTTTTTACGGTTAATTTGCTCGATCCGAACTTTAATTTTAAATCCATAATTAACTGCGGACATTCGATTACCAGGAAACCGTTATTCAGGGCATTTCGCTTATAAGTTTCATTGAAAGAACCCGCAACGACAAGCCTGATGCCTTTATACTTCAATGCGGTCACTGCCTGTTCCCTGGAACTTCCTGTCCCGAAATTAAAACCACCGGCAAGAATATTTCCCCGCTGCGCAAGCTTTACAAACTGTGGATCATAATTTCCCATGACAACTTCTGCTTGCTGTTCGGGAGAAATATCATCAACATAAGTGTATTTTCCGGCGTAAATGCCGTCGGTATTTAGGTTGTCCTGGTGGCAAAAAATAATTTCTCCTTCTATTACCTCGGTGAATCCATATATTAATTCAGTATCGGAAATCTTACCGTTCGATTCGCTATTTACCTTAATGTCTGCAAAGATTTTTCCGGGACTGTATTCCCAGGCGTAATCAATTTTACCGGAGATTGCCGAGGAAGCAACAACAGCCGGAGAAGCCAGATAAGCTGTTGCGTTTGGAGAACCCATTCTGCCTTTAAAATTTCTGTTAGTTGAAGATATTCCGACTTCACCGTCTTCCAGTAGCCCTTTTCCCAGCCCGATGCAGGGTCCGCAGCCGGGCGGCAGCGGAATAGCGCCCGCATGAAGCAAAGCCTGCCAGTCGCCTCGTCTTTCGCTTTCAGCCTGAACATCGCTTGATGCCGCAGCTATGTAAAGCCGGACGTCCGGTGCCAGTTTCTTTCCACGGACAACAGCAGCAGCCTCAGCTAAATCATTTACTCTACTGTTAACGCAGGAAAGAAGAAATGCCTTGTTAATCTTAATCTCTTTTGATTTTAATTCCGAGAGCGGAAAAGTTTTCTTTACCGTATCAGGTCCGGCTACGGATGGCTGCACAGATGATAAATCAACAATAATTTCTTTCCGGTAAAAAGCGTCGCCGTCGGCTTTACAAATATTTTGTTCAAGTTTGGAAATTTTCTGGAGATTCAACCTTGGATGAACATTTTTGTTATTGCCGTTCGTCGCATCGAGTGATTTTCTTTCTGAAGAAATTTTTTCGGCTCTTTCCTTCAGCCAGCGGATAGTGATTTCATCAACCGGGAAAACTCCGGCAAGCGCTCCCCATTCTGTCGTCATATTCGCAATCGTCAAACGGTTTTCAATTGAAAGTGATTGTACTCCATCTCCGGTAAATTCTAATGCGTGGTTAAGTACTTCATCGTTATTAAAGTGACCGCATAGAGCAATAATCAGGTCTTTCCCGGAGACACCTTCTCTCAGCTTCCCTTTTAAATTTACTTTTACAATTGGAGGAATCTGCCACCAGGTTTTTCCGGTTGCCCAAATAGCAGCAGCATCAGTTCTGACAACGGGCGTGCCGAGACATCCTAAGCCGCCATACATGTTTGCGTGGCTATCCGAGGCAACAACCATTTTACCCGGAAATGCATAGCCTTCTTCGCACATAACCTGATGCCCGATCCCTCTGCCAGCCGGATAGAAATCAGCACCCATCGACTTTGCAAACTCTTCAATCTTCTTATACTTCTCTAAATTTTTTTCGCTTTTGTTTTGGATGTCATGGTCGAGAGCGATGACAACTTGCTTCGGATCAGCCAGCTTGCCTGCGCCTATGCTTTTGAATTTTGGAATAACAGCGCCGGTATTATCGTGAGTCATTATACATGCCGGCTTAATTGTTAAATAATCTCCGCTGTGGACTTCGTGATTTTTATCTATTCCGACTGCGAATCGCTGTACAATTTTTTCGATCAAGGTTTGTGACATAATTTACCCTATTGTTATATTGTTTAATTGCGAAATTGTTAAATTGCTTTATTGTTAAGTTATTTGAATGTCATAGTTTTAGTTTTTATTAGTGAATGATATTAAGCTATTTATTGCTTTGGGAAGCTTAATTAGTTCCGTAAATATCAAGCAATAATCTTCTTTATTTAGTAAGCCTCTATAATGTGATTTTTCATTCCAGTCAAGTGATTCATACAAAGAGCCCATACTATATCTAAAAAATTTTATTTTATCTCTTTTAGAATACCTTCCGAATCCTTTAGCGATATTTGCTGAAATAGAATCAACTGCTCTTACAAATTGTTTCCCAACCGTATCCTTAGAAAATCTTTCCCATTTTAACATTATATCCCAAACCTGATTACTTAACTTAAAAGCAATTCTATATGCTTCTATATCATTTAACTTTAGAAATTTTTTCTCCGTCATTTAATCACCTTTATCAATAACAGTTTAGCAATTGAAAAATTAGACAATTTATTTATTCAATGAATCGAACGAAACGAAATCTGCGTGATGAACAATTATCGATTCAACGGTACGGGTGCCCAGGTCGCCCTCGTGCGAATGCGTTGCAATAATGTGCTGCACTTCCGGTGGAATGCCGAACCTATCGACTATTGCTATTCCGCTGAAAGGATGACGCACTAATTTACCTGCATTGCTTGTCCCAAGCTTGCCGTCTCTCATTTCATATTCAAAAAGTTTTCCGATGTCAATTAGGATTGCACCGGCAGTTAAAACGTCCAAGTCAATTTTAATTACATTTCCTAAATCCGTACTCAATATCTTTGCCATTTCAACTGCAAGATGAACTGTTGTCCGCTTATGAAGCATGAAGGAAATCTTACAGTCTTTTACCTGCAATCTGTAAGGGATTTTTTTAAGATCATCAATCGACAGTGCACTGTTCTCAACCGCATAAATCCAGCAAGACAGAACTTTCTTTCTAAGTCCTTCATCCCGGATCCAATTTATTTCGGGCCAGAT
>JBJKRP010000355.1:0-4105 GCA_046704565.1 Ignavibacteriaceae bacterium
GCCGAAGTGCGGTTAAAAGGAAACACAAAGAAAAGCAAAATCACAACAGCCGGGTAAAAGATGTATCCGGCTCTTTTTTCCAGGGACAGTAACCTCATACTAAATTCCTCCTTAAGTTTTCTGGATATAGTATTTATTTCTTTTTTGTAAAAGTCTCTTTAATTTTCCAATGGACATCTGACAGCCGCTTTAAAGTTTCGGCACTGAATTCGGGAGTAATATCTCTCTGAGGTTCCGCAAGCATTTCATAGCCCACCATAAATTTTTTAACGTTAGCCGATCTAAGCAGAGGCGGATAAAAATGCATATGGAAATGCCATTCCTTGTAGTCCTTACCGTCCGTTGGTGCCTGGTGTATTCCCGCCGAGTACGGGAAAGATGTTTTGAAAAGATTATCATACCTGGTAGTTACAGATTTTATCGCATTAGCAAAATCTCTAATCTCTTTCTCATTCATCTGAAGTAAGCTCGCAATTTTTCTTTTTGATATTATTAAAGTCTCGTATGGCCAAACAGCCCAAAATGGGACCAGAACAACAAACGAATCGTTCAAGCATACTATCCTTTCATCCAACTTTAATTCAAGCTTCAAATAATCCTGAAGAATGCTTCGCTTATTCTCTTTAAAATATTTTTTAAATTGCCTCAACTCCTTCTTTACTTCCATAGGGATGCTTTCCTGCGCCCATATCTGTCCGTGCGGATGGGGGTTGCTGTTGCCCATGATCGAGCCTTTGTTCTCAAAGATTTGAACGTGGTTTATAAACGGCTTTGATCCCAGTTCATTATATTCATTCTTCCACGTTTCGATAACTCTCTGAATTCCCTTCTCATCCATTTCTGCAAGCGTTAAATCATGTCTCGGGGAAAAATTCACTACTCTGCAAATTCCCTTTTCACTCTCTGCAATTAAAAGGTCTTTAGAATTCAACTTATTGTTATCGGAGGTTTCAATAAGCGCGGAAAAGTCGTTTGTAAATACAAATGTGTTTTTATACCGTGGATTGAATTCGCCGTTAGCGCGTCTGTTGCCGGGGCATAGATAGCAGCCGGGCTCGTATTCCGGACGGACAGTCTTATCAGGTTTTGAAACCTCTCCCTGCCAGGGTCTGTTTGTACGATGCGGAGAGACCAATATCCACTCTCCTGTTAAAATATTTTTTCTCCGGTGAGGATACTGGTAATTAATTCTCTTCATCATTTAATTCCATTAAACTTGTTCCGTCGCCTATTTGCGTCTCATATACCAGGGCTTGCAGTCCGAACTTATTCTTATATTCCCCGCATACATCCCTGCTGATTTTCTCAACCGCATCTTTTTCAATTAAATTTATGGTACAGCCGCCGAACCCGCCTCCCATCATTCTCGAGCCGTAGACTTTCGGATTGTCTTTCAAAGCCTCTACCAGGAAATCGAGTTCTTTGCAGCTTACTTCATAGTCTTTACTTAATCCTTCGTGAGTCCGGTTCATTAATGAACCGAAGGATTCCAGGTCGTTATCTATTAATAAATTGCAGGCTTGCAGCAGTCTGTCGTTCTCTTCAATAACGTACTTACACCTTTTAAATACAACACCATCGAGTTTTGATCTAAATTCCATTAGCATATCCATGTTTACATCACGCAGGCTCTGAACCTCCGGATATTTTGTCTTTATTATATTTACTCCCTGGCTGCACTCATTTCTTCTTAGGTTGTACTCAGAGTTTGCAAGTGAATGGGACACCTTTGTATCAATTAAAACTATTGATATATTCTTAAAGTTGAAAGGGAAATATTCTTTTTCTAATGAACGGCAATCCAGGCGAAGAACGTTTCCTCCTTTGCCGAAGATGTTTATGTACTGATCCATAATACCGCAGTTAACGCCGACAAACTCGTTCTCCGCCTTCTGCGACATCTTTACCAGCGAAAGACCGTCAATATTTAAATTGAATAACCTGTTAAGCGCGAACGCCAGCCCTGCCTCCAGTGCTGCTGATGAAGATAAACCGGCACCGATCGGAATGTTGCCGCCGAATACGCAGTTGAAACCGCTAAAGTTATACCCGGCTTTCTTAAGCTGTTCAACTACTCCTAATAGATAGTTCGCCCATTGCTTTTCCGATTTCTTTACTTCATGCAAGTCGCTTTCAAAGAAATCGTTCATATCAAAAGAGTGTAACTTACATTGATGATCCTTCCTTGGGGTAATAGCAAAAAATATAACTTTATCAATTGCGGCAGGCAGTACGTAGCCTAAGTTGTAATCGGTATGTTCTCCTATCAGATTTATTCTGCCGGGCGAACGAAACATAATCGGCGTCTCGTTAAAAGTCTGAACAAATTTATCTTTTATTTTTTTTGCCAGTTCCATATTGTACACTTGTTATCTCCTATTTCATAATTATATTATAAAATCCACTTGATGGTTGCCAGGTAATTTCTAATACCATACGTTTCCAAAATCAAATTCGATTATTGCTAAAAATTTTATTTATGTCGATTCCCTGACAATTAATTCGGCTTCAAACACCACTGTTTTATTCTGATTGCTTTTTATCCTTCCTTCTATCATATCAATTAATATTTCGGCAGCCTTCTTCCCCATCTCAAAAGAAGGCTGATTAACCGTGGTCATTGGCGGATCAATTAAGCTCGTAATTTTATTATTAGAGAACCCGACTATAGCAATATCTCCGGGTATCTTCAAACCGCTTTCTTTTATCCTTTGAAAAGCTCCTATTGCAACCGGATCATTGACCGCAAAAATCGCATCGGGTATTAATTTCTCTTTCAGAAGCGTATCCATCAAAGCATAGCCGTCGGATTCCTGCAAACCGCCGTAACGGACAAGCTCGTTTAATACAGGCAGGTTCGCCTTCTTCAGTGCGTTCTTATAGCCTTTAAGCCGCTCCTTGCAGATATTCATTGCCGGAGGTCCCGATAGGTAAGCTATCTTTTTATGTCCTCTTTCTATCAAATGAGTTACCGCAGTAATGGAACTTTTTTCATCATCAATTAAGATTTTATAAACGGGAACTTTACTAAAGGCTCTGTCAAAAAAAACTAAAGGAATTTTCCTTTCAATTAATGCCTGAAAGTGATCCCCGTTAGTAGTAGTTTGCGAAATAGATACAATAAAGCCCGCGACCCTCTGGTGAATTAAGGCATTAGTGTTAATTACTTCTCTTTCATAGCTTTCGTTAGATTGACACACTAATATTGTATATCCCGAATGATATGCTGCCTCTTCTATCCCGCTTATTGCCGAGGAAAAGAAATCATGCTTAATCTCGGGTACTATTACACCGATAACATTTGTCTTGCTGCTCTTCAGGCTTCTGGCGATCTGGTTTGGCAGGTAGTTCAACTTTTTTGCAAGCTGTTTTACCTGCTTCTTTGTCTCTTCATTAATATCCGGATAATCATTCAATGCGCGGGATACCGTAGATGGAGAAATCTTTAACTTTTTAGCAATATCTATAATTGTTGTATTTCGCATTTAAAAAAACGTTTTCGAAAGAGGGTAAAAATTTAATCCATTAAAGTTCGTTTGTCAAGTTTAAAAGGATTTTATATATATCACTGCTGTAATAAGAAACCGCTGGACCTTTTACCTGATAATTGCAAACCTTAAGGTATCCGCAATAGCAGAGCCGAACACGCCTATACCGTCTCCCTGGAATGTCTCAACGGGCTCATGGAAATTACCGTCGACCTCCTGAACGTTTGGTGAAGTCAATAGAAATTCCTTAAAGTTGTTATCACATGCATAGGCGACAACCGTGTACGAACTGTAGAACCAGGTATTCCGGCTGGTGATGCTGTAAGAAAATGTAATCCCTGCGTTTGAGTTTATGTAATCGACTCTACCGTACCGGAACCTGTATTCGTTCAGGCGGTCGGATACATCCGTAGAATCAATATTCTTTCTCAGGGTATTATTGTAGATAAAGTTTTTTGTAGTGGCAGTATCGGGCACAATTGAGAATGCATAAAAACCGGTACCCGGTGAAGGTCTATAGTTGATCATGATTGAGTCGCCGTAATAAAAATCCCCAAGGTTTTTATTTTGAACCGCAAATCCTTTCTGAGGAGTTGTAGTTGTTGACGTTGTGTGCA
>JBJKRP010000356.1:0-2507 GCA_046704565.1 Ignavibacteriaceae bacterium
GAACAGACTTGCAGAAGTTTTAATTTCAGTAGTATCGCAGAAACTTGTTCCGGGAATAGATGGAAAACTGATTCTTGCAAAGGAAGTATTAATAGTTACGCCAAGCGTTAAAGCCGCAATTAAGAATAATAATACGAGCGAGATATATATGATGATAAACCAAGGTGCCCCGCAGGGCATGATAACGATGGAGCAGGATTTGAAGAGATTATACCTTGAAAAGAAAATTTCTTTGGAAAATGCGATCGCTTACGCAAATAATAAGACAAGAATACAGCAAATATTGGCGGCAATTTAAATGAAACCTATAATCTGCACATACTCTGAAGGTAACGATACAAAGGTTGCGGTTGTAGTCAAAGAGAAGAATAAATTAAAGATTCTTAAGGCTGCAACTTTTGATGTCGTCCAGCCTGCGTTGGAACTTGAAGACTCTATTTCCGGATTAAAGATCGAAGGTGAAGAGCTTTCATTTGAAGGAAGCGGCGGACTTAAAACTTCTATTGATCGGAACACCGCAATTTCCAGCATTGCCCTGCTCAGCGATTCATTAAAAGAATTTAATCTCAAGAAGAGTTTGTTTGCTCTTGCCGTAACAGAGCCGTCGCTGTACTATCATGCAGTCGATAGCTCTAAGGTCGGAAAATCTTCAAAAGTTACACAAGAAATAATCGAAGATATCCAGGAATCAAAAAATGTATTGATTGATAAAGAAAACCTTGGCTACATAGAGCTTTCAGACGGTTCTTTCCTTTCCGTTTTCTTGAGCGGTGAAGTAGCCGGAATAAAGCTGATAAATTCTCTTGCGCATTATGACGGAAAAAGATATTACAAAATATCGACCATAAAAAGCGCCGAAGTTTCTTTAGCATACTATGTTGCAAAAAGAAAAAAGTTTTTCCCGGATGATCAGTCATTAATAGTTTATATCGGTAAAGAATACAGCAAGCTGATTTTCCTCCAGGGCAAAAAGCTTAAGCACATTGGCTCTACCCTGGATATAGGTACACTTAACCTGCACACGTACGATGTTTACTTCTCGAAGATTCTTCTCGAGATGGAAAACGGCGGCATAACATCGCTTGACAACATTATAGTCTGCGGTGAAGACGATTCCGAAAATCTTATCCTTTCATTTTACGGTACCTTTCCTGAAGCAAACGTATCAAGGCTTCAGTTTGATGAATTTGATCTTTCATCATTGAATGCAGATACGAAAGAAAAATTCTCTGCGTTCAGCATACCTGCAGCCATTGCAACCGAATACTTTGATGAACAGGAAGAAAAATTTACCGGCATCAACCTGCTGCCTAAGTATGTTATTGAAGACCAGAAGGTATTCCAGTTTGCATGGCATGGCTTTGCAATTCTGCCCCTGCTTTTCTTTGCTACGTTTTTCCTTACTCTGAAGATTCTTAATAACCAGAAAATATTAGGCGACTATAATAATCAAATCAGCGTTCAAACCGAACTGCAGAAAAAGAACCAGGCTATCTTAAATAATATTTCGGGGCTTGAAAGCAAGATAAACGGCTTTTCGCAAACGCAGGCAATACTGGATTCGGCATCAGCCGGAACAGGCGTCTGGTCGGATATGCTGAAGGATGTTTCAAATTTTTTGGGCGAAAGAAGGAGTATATGGATAACAAGGATGTCCAATGATAACTCGGGTATGGTAATACTGGAAGGATATGCACTGAATAAAAATGTACTCACGGATTTTGCCTTCTCTATAAAATCCGCACAGCTTAAGAGCATGGTATACGAAGCACTCCGGGATAAGAACGCATACAAATTCAATTTGGTTTTTGATTTATCAACATTCCAAAAGAGCTCACAATGAACAGGAAAATTAAAAACACGCTTGCGCTTTTAGGCTTGCTGATAATCATAATCATTGCGGGCGGCGCCTTCATATTTATTTTTCAGCGGGGAAAAATAAAAGCCGACCAGCTGAAGCTTCAGCAGTTAAAAGCCAACCATTACGATACAGGACTATTGAATAAACAGTATCAAGGTCTTTTGGCAAAAGCTTCAGTTCTTGATTCGGTTCTTGCCCAACGGAAATTTAATATTCCGCAGAACCTTTCTTCCATTAGCTTTTACAATTTCTTGAATAAAGTCTCAAACTCGTTTTCGAATAATACGCACCTTGACGTTGAATTCTTGGATCAAAAGCAGGATAAAGAGTTCTTTTACTATGAATATAAAATTTCCGGCGGCGGCGATTATGACGACCTTTTCCAGTTGATTTATGCCATCGAGCAGAGTAAAGAGTTGAAAAAAATTAAAGCCGTTACATTGAATAACCTGGTAACTACAGACAAAAACGGAATGCCGCTCTTCCTGGTAAGCTATACAATTACAGTAGATGTTTATTATTCAACCAACAGCAGGTTTGCCACCAGGGAACTTGTAGAGAATAATTTAACGGCACCGCCGATTTACGATTCTTTTTATCCGTTGATTAGAAACCAGATCCCGCCGAATACAGACAACCTTCTGGA
>JBJKRP010000357.1:0-5053 GCA_046704565.1 Ignavibacteriaceae bacterium
CTCCTTCCAGTTGAAATTGTTTTCCTTCCTGTTAAAATGAGTTCCCACATAGTTAACTTATCTTTCATTAGGGTTGGATTAAGATTCCTTAAATTAAAAAAAGCCGTTTAAGAGGCGAGATTTCATCAAGTAGTAGGAGAAAGAGGCAAAAAAGATTTGAAATTTGAGCAAATAGAGATACTTAACATCCTCAACCGTTGCCATAGTCAACAAAACCTCAAAGTTCATCCCAATTTTGAGAACCGCCTTTATTCCTTATTCTCAATTGTGGTTTTCTTCAACAATTTATTGCGTTGTAACATACTTTTTTAACAAAAGTAGCGCGGCATATTCTTTGTCTTTATTAAACAGATTTCATCCGGTATTGGTTAGAAATGACAAGAATAGAAAAAATATTATTTCCAACAGATTTGACGGCTTATTCCTTAACGGATCTTGAATATGCAGTCCAGATGTCGAAGCTTTATAATTCGAGACTCTACATCCTTTATATACTCGATACAGATGCTTACGAAAATGTTCCGGCTTCCGTTCCCGAAATGAACGATCTGCATATAAGCCTGGAAGAGAACGGCAGAATAGCTATGAACCGGTATATAAGAGAAAATATAAAGGATAACTCGAATATCATTCAGACAATTATTTTCGGAAAACCGGATGAAGTTATTTTAGAATTTGTGGAAAGCGAAAATATTGATTTGATAATTATGGAAGCGTTAAGCTTGCATCCGGCGGGAAGCTCATTTAGCGCGAATATAATTGAAAAGGTATTTGCGGGTGCGCAGGTTCCTATTCTTCAAACAAACAAGCCTGGTCCGGATTTAGGAATGAAGCTTCAAAGCATAGCCGATAGAAATTTTCATCTTAATACTTTCGGCATGTCGTTTTTTAATTAAGATATTTTATGTATTTGACGAAATAAGATTAGGAAAGAAATAATTCATTATGAAGAATGTTATTTATTATTTGATTTTTGTTTTTCTGGTTGTTGCACTCTTCGGTGTTGCCTTTACAATCGGTTAATAAGAGACAGTCAAGGTTTTAATTAAAAAATTAAATTTGCAGGAAACCTCCTGCTTGATAAGATTGTTACAACGATACTGCGCTCGCAGACTAAGCAGGAAGCAATAATAAATTTTTTTACAGCATAAACACAAAAGTTTCATTTAAGAATTCGGGAGAAGAATTAAGCTCTTTGGCATTTTTAAGACCTGGTCAAACGAATAATTCAGTAAAGACCGAAAATAAGTGGGACGACGAAGGAATTATAGATTTTATGGAATTATCCGACATTGCAGGTAGGCAGTCATGTTAGTTACTTGTTCGCAAATGGTAAGCAAAAAAAACAAATCCAATCCACGCATAATACATCTTCCCAAAGATGTACTTTTCATCTTAGTACTCTCCTTTCTTGTATTAGTAACTACAGGTAAACTTGGTGCTCAAACTAACGATGACTGCCTTACTTGCCATTCAGACAGCACTCTTACTATGGTCAAGAACAAAAAGACAATTTCACTTTACGTCGATTCAAACGTTCTTGCTCATTCGGCTCATGCAAAGGTTCAGTGCATTGCCTGCCATACCGGATTCGATATTAACAACACGCCGCATAAAAAAGATATTCAGCCTATAGACTGCCGCTCCTGTCATAAGGATGCAGCATTAAAGCACCCCTTCCATCCGCAGATGCTTAAAGCCAACACTGTAACAGGCGGTGCCGACGTAAACTGTAAGGGCTGCCACGGTACGCACGATGTAATCTCCCCCAAGGTGCCGGGTTCAAAGTTTAGCAGCCAAAACATTGTTGAAGCCTGCGGAAGCTGCCACAAAGCCGAGAAGGCGCAGTTTGTTACTTCGGCACATGCAAACGGACTAAGAGAAGGTGTTAAGGGATCGCCAAACTGCTTTACATGTCATAAGAATCAGATTACTTCAATTACAATAAAAGACACTGCGGTTGTAAAATTAGCCCAGGAAAAATTATGTCTTTCATGCCATCTTGATAACCGGCAGATAAAGGCAAGAACCTCGCCTTCGGCAGGCTTCATTGCCTCTTATGAAAATAGTATTCATGGAAAATTATTAAGCGAAGGGAACGGCAAGGTAGCAAACTGCGTAAATTGCCACACCGCTCATAAAATGAAACCTGCCAGCGATCCGACTTCAACCGTTAATAAGCTGAATATACCGAACACATGCGGGCAATGCCATAAAGATATTGCTGCAAAGTATAAAGAAAGCGTTCACGGCGTTGCAGTTCTTCAGAAAGGCGATATTGATGCGCCGGTTTGTACGGACTGCCACGGCGAACATAATATTATGAAGCCGACTAATCCGAAAGCGCCGACATCTTATGCTAACCTGTCCCAGCAGATTTGTTCCAAGTGCCACAGCTCTATGGCGCTTTCCGCAAAGTACGGTTTGAATCCCAACAGGTGGAGTACGTTTAGGAACAGCTACCACGGGTTAGCCTTGCAAGGGGGAGCTACTACGGTTGCCAACTGCGCAAGCTGCCACGGCGCTCATGATATTTTACCCCCGAACGATCCGAGATCAAGCGTATATAAAGGAAACCTTGCGAAGACCTGCGGTAAATGCCATCCCGGTGCAAATGAAAAATTTGCGATCGGGAAAATTCATTCTACAACTACGAACGCAAAGACGGACCCGATCTTATACTGGATAGCCTCCATCTATATTATAATGATCATATCAATCATCGGTGCGATGTTCCTGCACAACATTCTTGACTTCATTAAGAAAGCGAGAATCAAGAAGCTGAAGATGAGAGGTATGATGATGGAAGAACGCCATGATCATTCACTTTATTTAAGAAGGAACGTGAATGAAAGAGTTCAGCACATCTTATTTGCTGTAAGCTTTATTATCCTGGTAATTACGGGCTTTATGCTTCAATATCCCGATTCATGGTGGGTATCTCATATCCGGAGCCTTAGTGAAAATGCCTTCCTATACAGAAGCTATCTTCACAGGATAGCCGCTGTTATAATGATTGCCGTCAGTCTCTATCATATCTATTATATTTCATTTACCGAAAGAGGGAAGCAACTGATAAAGGATCTGCTTCCCAGGAGAAAAGATTTACAGGATGCCATAGGCATTGCTAAATTTAATTTAGGCTTGTCAAAGGTAAAGCCGATGCTGGATAGATTCAGCTATGTTGAGAAAGCAGAGTACTGGGCGCTTATTTGGGGAACGATTATTATGTCTGCCACCGGGCTCATTATGTGGTTTGATAATACGTTTATCGGGCTGTTTACAAAGCTTGGATGGGACATTGCAAGGACGATCCATTTCTATGAAGCATGTCTTGCAACGCTTGCAATTATTGTATGGCATTTCTACTTCGTAATCTTTAACCCGGAAATTTACCCGATGAATACATCCTGGATAACCGGTCATCTTACCGAAGAAGAGATGAAAGAAGAGCATCCCGCCGAGCTTGAAAGAATTAAAAAGCAGGAAGCAGAAGAATCAAAAAACATTGGAAATGTTAAAGGAATTTAGAAGGGCGGGGGCGGCAGCTTATGAATTACGGATGTAACATGGAGGTAAAATGGGAAACGATAGTCTCATCGTTTTCTAAGCTGCTCTTATTTTTCCTGCCGGTGTTAGCTTTAAGTACAATTACATTGGCTCAAAGCAATGATGACTGCCTGACCTGCCACAGTGATAATACACTTACGGCAAAAAAGAACGGGAAAACTATTTCCCTGTTTGTAAACAGTAAAGAGCTTAAGGCATCGGTACACGGAGATATCCAATGTGTAGATTGCCATGTTGATCTTGCCAAATCGGACTTTCCGCATAAGGATAATGTAGCGCCTGCACAGTGTGCATCCTGCCATGACGATGAACAAACACAATATAATGCTGGAATTCATGGTAAAAGAGTTGCGAAGGGAGATCCTTTGGCTCCGCGCTGTCAAACATGTCATGGCTCTCACAATATAACAAATGTAAATAGCCAGAGTTCTGCCGTAGCGCCTATAAAAGTTCCGTTCCTATGCGGAAGCTGTCATAGAGAAGGTGCGCCTGTACAGGTACAGAGGAAAATTCCTGAGAACCATATACTTGAGAATTATTCCGAAAGCTTGCATGGAGTCGCTTTGCTTCAGAAGGGACTTGCGGTTGCGCCAAACTGCGCTTCGTGCCATTCGCCTCATAAAATATTGCCTCCTGCCGATCCGCAGTCTACAATTTCAAGGCAGAATATTGCAAAGACCTGCACAAAGTGTCACGCTGAAATTGAAACCGTTCACCGGAAAATTATTAAAGGAAAGCTTTGGGAAAAGACGCCGCATGTACTCCCGGTTTGTATAGATTGCCATCCCCCGCATAAGATTCAAAATGTTCTTTATGAACAAAGTGTTGCCAACCAGGATTGCTTGAATTGTCATGGAAGGACAAACCTAAAGTCAAAAGATGGTCGCTCGATGTTTGTCGATGTAGTTCAGCTTCAGAATTCAGTTCACTCAAAAGTCTCATGCAGTCAATGCCACAATACAGTAAATCCTTCTTTAGTCCGCCCGTGTACAGGTATTACTTCCAAAGTAGATTGTTCTATTTGTCATGCTCAGGAAGGAGATCAGTATAATACAAGTATTCACGGTCAGCTTCTTGCAAAGAATGACCCTAATGCACCGACATGCGTAGAGTGCCACGGCTCTCAACATGTATTATCCAATACTTATGCCAAATCCCCGACCTTTAATACCAATATACCGTCTCTTTGCGCAAAGTGTCATAGGGACGGCGAACCGGCGGCTGTGAGATATACCGGCAAGGAACGCGATATAGTTCATAACTATATTGAAAGCATTCACGGTAAAGGATTATTGAAAAGCGGCTTGACAGTAACCGCGACTTGCACAGACTGTCATACAGCGCATCATGAGCTTCCGCATAATGACACCACTTCAAGTGTGAACAGAAAAAATATTGCAGCAACCTGCGGGCGCTGTCATTATGGAATTGAAAAGCAGCTTGAGAATAGTGTCCATTCTCCAACCGTTACTAAAACTGATAA
>JBJKRP010000358.1:0-3352 GCA_046704565.1 Ignavibacteriaceae bacterium
CGGGCTCGAAGAGTAATGGATAGAATTATCGGTTACAAAATCAGCCCCTTCCTCTGGAAGGCAATAATCGAAATGTCCGGCAGCAGCGCATTATCAGCCGGCAGGGTTCAGTCAGTCGCATTAAAATTAATTTGCGACAGGGAAGCGGAGATTGAGAAATTTATTTCAACAGAATACTGGTCGATTTGGGCGGAATTCTCGGTAAGGAGTCGTTCGGATAAAACCGATAAAGCAGAAACATTCCGGGCAAAGCTTTTCAGCGTTAACGGTAAGGATATTAAAATCCAGCCGAAGCCTGTTATGACGGAAGAAGACTGGAAAGAATTTTTAGAGCAGTACATTCCGCTGGCGAATGAGAAACAAGCCGCTGAATTGTTTGATAGAATAATGGCGAAAAACCGTTTTGTTATTTCAAATATCTCCAAGCGTAATACAAAGCGAAATCCGCCTGCGCCGTTTATTACTAGCGCTCTTCAAGCTGAAGCATCGCGAAGACTTAAGATGCGCCCAAAGCAGACAATGATGATTGCTCAGAAGCTGTATGAAGGAATTGAACTCGTTAAAGAGGGTTTGGGCGGCTTAATTACTTACATGAGAACCGACTCTACGCGAATAAGCGACGAGATGATTACTGCGGTAAAAGATTTTATCGGTAATACTTTTGGAAAAGAATATCTGCCGGAAGTCCCGAACAATCATGAAAAGAAAAATAAGACTAATGTTCAGGATGCTCACGAAGCTATCAGACCGACTTCGTTAAAATATACGCCGCAGTTTGTCAAACAATTTCTGGATAACAGATCCTACAAGCTGTATGAGCTTATATGGAATCGTTTCGTAGCCTCCCAGATGAATCAAGCCTTGATGGAAACAACGGTAATAGAAATTTCCGCCGAAGAGTTTTTATTTAAAGCATTCGGAACCGCGGTAAAGTTTAACGGGTTCTTGAAAATCTATGAAGAGATACTAGAAAAGAAAGAAAACGCCGAAGAGAAAGAAGAATACCGGAATGAAAAGATTCCGCTTGGATTAGAAAAAGGCAATGAGCTTGGATTAGAGGATTTGCAGAAGACGCAGCATTTTACAAAGCCGCCTGCAAGATTTACGGAAAGCACCTTAATCAAGGAACTTGAAAGCAGGGGAATTGGCAGACCGAGTACGTATTCTCTTATCGTCGGAACAATTCAGGATAGAAAATATGTAATGCTTGAAGACAGAAAACTAATTCCTACAAAGCTCGGCAGGCAGGTGAACGCTATTCTGGTTAAAAACTTTCCGCGGATAATTAACGAAGACTTTACGTCTTCAATGGAAAATGAGCTTGACCAGATAGCCCAAGGCGAGAATGGATACGTTAAAGTCCTGAATGATTTTTACGGACCGTTTTCCGAGTCACTTAAAAAAGTAGAAAACAATGTTGAGAAGATTGTCTGCGACCAATGCGGCGGCGAGATGATAATCAAAGTCGGCAGGTTCGGCAGGTATTTAGCTTGCAGCAACTACCCTGAGTGTAAGAACATAAAATCATTTAAAGATGTTTTTGCGCAGAACCAGGAGCCGGAATATACCGGGGAGACTTGTGAGAAATGCGGTGCAAGGCTGGTATACCGCAACGGAAAGTTCGGCAGGTTTATCGGCTGCGAAAGGTACCCCGACTGCGATTACGTTAAAAATATTACGCTTGGAGTTAAATGTCCCAAATGCGGCGAAGGAGAAATAGTTGAAAGAAAATCCAAACGCGGAAAATTATTTTACGGATGCTCTAAGTTTCCGAATTGCGACTTTGTAAGCTGGTATAAACCTGTTCCGCAAGCTTGCATTAACGGCGACTCGGATTATATGGAACAAAGGTACTCGGTTAAGAAGGGCAATTATCTTAAGTGTCCTAAATGCGGCGAAGAATCCGTAGTTGAAGAAGTTGAACAAATAGAAGAAGATTAATGAATATCGACCAGGTTGTTGACGAATATCTGGAAGAGTTGAAAAATGTAAAGCGTTATTCGCTTCTTACTATAAAATCTTATTCAGAAGACTTAAATGATTTTATAAAATACTGCGAAGATAATTCAAAGCCTGAAATTACCGGGATAACTGAAAAGTTTATTAAATCATTTCTGATGAAGCTGAATGAAAAATGGCACGATAAGAAATCCATCTCGAGAAAATTATCGTCTCTTCGGGGTCTGTTCAGATTTTCTTACCAAAGAAATTACATACAAACTAATCCGGCAGCAATTATTTCAAATCCAAAATCTCAACGGAAGCTTCCGGAAATTGTATCTACAGATATGATTTTAACTATATATCAGCTTGCCGATGAAGAAGATAAAGACCCGGCTTTAGTAAAAGCGATTTTTGAGTTACTTTACGGCTGCGCCTTGCGTGTATCTGAGCTTTGCAGTTTAAATTATATTGACTTAGATTTGAGTGAAAAGATTATCCGTGTAAAAGGAAAAGGGAATAAGATGAGAATAGTTCCTGTTGGAGGAAAGTCTTTACCGGTAATTCTTAAATATCTGAAAGGTAAACCAAAGTTGAAAGCGGATTCGGCACTGCTTACAGATAAAAAAGAAAATAGAATTTATAGCCGGTTTGTATACAGAATCGTCTTTAAATACTTGTCGAAGGTGACAGACATTAAGAAAAAAAGTCCGCATATTTTAAGGCATAGTGCGGCAACGCATATGTTAGACAAAGGAGCCGATTTGCGAGCGGTAAAAGAAATCTTAGGACACGAAAATCTTTCGACTACACAAATTTATACGCATGTAAGTATTGAGCGACTTAAATCAACATACAAAAAAGCACATCCTAAATCATGATTAAGGGAGGTAACTATGAACATAACAATAACGGCAAGAAAATTTAAAGCGCATGATACATTGAAGGAATTTATAAATGCAGAAGTTGAATCTCTGACAAAGTTCAACGATGACATCCTTGATGTGGATGTTATTTTAAGCTATGTAAATTCCAACATAAGCATAAAAAATGCCGAAATAATTCTTAAGGTGCCGGGACAGACTTTAACAGCTGCCGAAACAAGCGACGATTTTAAAAAGTCGATAAGCTCGTCGGTAGAAAAATTAGCCAGGCAATTGAAAAAAATTAAATCTAAGAAAACCACTGCCAGAGTCAAATAATGAGAATTGATCAAAAGTCAATTTCAAGAAAAGAATACATTACAGTGGAATTCCTTTATAATTCCATAAAGGATAAATTCAGATTAAAGCTGCATTCAGACAAATCCGGCTTCGAAAAAAGAATTCATGACCAAAATCTTTATCGCCCCGGACTTGCGTTAGCCGGGTTTGTCGACCTATTTACCTATTCTCGTGTACAGGTCTTCGGC
>JBJKRP010000359.1:0-12055 GCA_046704565.1 Ignavibacteriaceae bacterium
AGTTATCGGCATAGACTTTACTCCCGAAATGCTCGAGAAGGCGGAAAGTAATAAGCAGAAGCTCGGATATTCAAATGTTGAATTCAAACAAGGAGAAATTGAAGACATACCAATTGAAGACTCATCACCAGACGTTGTGGTAAGCAACTGCGTATTGAACCTTGTACCGGACAAGCAAAAATCCTTCGCTGAGTTTTACAGAATTCTAAAGCCGGGCGCTCACTTCTGCGTTTCCGACATAGTGCTTAAAGGCGAGCTTCCGGTTGAAATAAGAAAGTCTGCCGAAATGTACGCAGGCTGTGTGGCAGGCGCTCTTCAACAGGATGACTATATCAAAGCAATTAAGGACGCAGGCTTTAGGGATGTCGAAATCAAAAAGACTAAAAGCATTCTCCTTCCCGACGAAGTTCTTAAAGATTATTTGAATGAAAAGCAGATTGAAGAATTTAGGAAAAATGAAACCGGTATTTTCAGTATTACGGTTGTCGGCTTTAAATAAAATGACTGAGACACCCGGAGTATACGGACTCCAGGCGCCGGACTAAAATTTTAAAAGTCTATTTCGATAATAAATGAGAATTAAATTTTTTAAATATTTGACAAATCATCAATTAAGTATTAGTTTTGAAACACATTTTTTATGAAATTTTATAAGACAACATATTGTCCGAAACCTTGTAAGAAAACTACAACCGGTACAGTGCCCACCTCTACGCATGGAGGCTGAAGCACGGTTGTATAATTTATTAAGATAGAAATTGAAAACCGGCTTCAGTAAATGGAGCCGGTTTTTTTATTATTAAATATGAAGTTTAGCAAGAAAGAAATAAAATGAAAATTCTTAAATTCGGCGGTTCGTCTGTCGGCGATGCCGAAAGAATAAAGCATGTAATAGAAATTGTAAGGCAGTCAGTAGATAAGAATAAGAAGATTGCCGTAATTTTTTCTGCTCTTCAGAAGGTAACGGATACCCTTTTGAAGATGAGCCAGATGGCTGCTGCTTCTAACAATGAGTACATGGATTTATTCCAGAAACTTGAGACCCGGCATATTTCAATTGCACAGGAAATTCTTGCAGTTAAGACTCAGAGTGCAGTTCTCGCTAATTTAAAATTGACGCTAAACGAGCTTGAAGATGTTCTACACGGCGTATATCTTGTTAAGGAGCTGTCGCCCAGGACGCTGGACTTTATCTTAAGCTTTGGCGAGAGGCTTTCAAATTTATTAATTGCCCAGGCGTTGAAAGATAGAAAAGTTGATTGCGAATATCTTGATGCCAGGGCTCTGATCAAGACGGATGAATCTTTCGGCAGCGCTAAAGTTGACGTTGATGCTACTTATAAAAACATTAAAAATTATTTCAAGAGCCACTCTAAGCTCCAGGTAATTACCGGTTTTATTGCATCGACAGCAAACGACGAGACTACAACTCTCGGCAGAGGGGGCTCGGATTATACGGCTTCAATCTTCGGCTCCGCTCTTAATGTAAAAGAAATTGAAATATGGACTGATGTAGACGGCGTTCTAACAGCCGACCCGAAGAAAGTGAAGAAGGCTTTTCCTCTTAAAGGAATTACATATGAAGAAGCAATGGAGCTTTCGCATTTCGGTGCAAAGGTAATTCATCCGCCTACGATGCATCCCGCGATGGAAAAGAAAATTCCAATTAGAATAAAAAATACGTTTAATCCTGATTTTGAAGGAACCGTAATAAACGGTCATGCAAATACACACCCTTTTTCTATCAAAGGAATTTCTTCGATTGACGACATCGCCTTGATAAGGGTACAGGGCAGCGGTATGGTAGGTGTTGCGGGCATAGCACAAAGATTATTTGCGGCTATGGGCACTAAGCAAATCAACATAATTTTAATTACCCAGGCTTCTTCGGAACATTCTCTCTGCCTTGCAGTGCTGCCTAAATTTGCTGCCGCTGCCAGGAAGGCAATACAGCAGGAATTTTATTACGAAATAAAAGAAAAATTAATAAACGACCCGGTAATTGAGACCAATCTTTCTATCATCGCAGTTGTTGGAGAAAATATGCGCAGGACTCCCGGCATCTCGGGAAGGATATTCCAGGCTCTCGGCAAGAACGGAATTAACATAGTTGCAATAGCTCAAGGCTCTTCGGAGCTAAACATCTCTACCGTTATCGCACGGGACAACGAAGCCAAAGCGCTTAACGCTCTTCATGACGCATTCTTCCTTTCAATTGCAAAGACAGTAAATTTATTTGTCGTAGGCACAGGATTAGTTGGCGGAACACTCTTGCGGCAGATAAATCAACAAACTGAATTCCTGGCGCGCGAGTATTTTCTTAATGTAAAGATAATCGGCTTAGCAAACAGCCGCAGGATGCTGATTGATTCCAACAGCATAGACCCGCTGAACTGGAAAGAAAGACTTAGCCAGGAAGGAACCAGGACCGACCTCAACTTCCTGATTGATGAAATGAAAAAGCTGAATCTTCCTAACAGCATTTTTGTCGACTGCACGGCAAGCGATAAAGTTCCCACCCGGTACAAGGAAGTTCTTGATTCAAGCATTTCAATTGTAACACCGAATAAACGTGCTAATGCCAGCAAGTTTGATTACTATTTACAATTGAAGCAATCAGCATTAAAGCATAATGTAAAATTTTTATATGAGACGAACGTCGGCGCCGGTCTTCCGATCATAAGTACTCTGAATGACCTAGTCTCAAGCGGCGATAAAGTTTTGAAGATTGAAGGCGTAATGTCCGGCACTCTCAGCTTTCTCTTTAGTTCATATTCGAATGGAAAATCATTCAGCCAGATTGTCCGTGAGGCGAAAGAAAAAGGCTACACGGAGCCTGACCCGCGGGAAGATTTAAACGGAATGGACGTTGCGAGAAAGCTTTTAATTCTTGCAAGAGAAACCGGTCTCTCGCTAGAGTTGAAGGATATTAAAGTTGAAAACCTTGTTCCAGAAAAGGCAAGGCATGCAAAATCCGTCGAAGAGTTTTTTAAGAAGCTGAAGGAGTGCGACGAAGATTTTGAGAAGAAACGTAAAGGTTCGGAAGAGAAAGGAAACGTTTTAAGATACATTGCCTTATTGGAAAACGGCAAAGCAGAGATTTCACTCCAGGAAGTAGATGAGAAGCATCCCTTCTTCTCTTTATCAGGAAGCGATAACATCTTTGCACTCTATACCAAGCATTACCAGGACCGCCCTATTGTTGTTAAAGGTCCCGGTGCGGGTGCGGACGTAACCGCCGCAGGAGTATTTGCGGATATAATCAGAATATCGAACTACTTGAGTTAAAAATAAAACATAAGTTAAAAAATCAAAGAAAGAATATATGTCATCGAATCGAATACCGGTTGGGGTTCTCGGCGCTACCGGAAGCGTCGGGCAAAAGTTTATAGAATTATTAAATAACCATCCCTGGTTCAAGGTTGCAGAGGTTGTGGCTTCCGAAAGATCTGCAGGAAAAAAGTATAAGGATGCCGTTAACTGGATACTTTCCTCGCCTCTTCCTAAGGATGTAGCGGAGCTAATAGTTAAAGACACCGAGCCTAACCTGGAAAGTAAAATAGTCTTTTCCGGTCTGGATTCAAGCGTTGCGGGTCCAGTTGAAGAAGCATTTGCAAAGAAAGGCTACGTAGTAGTTTCAAATTCTAAAAACCACAGGATGGATAAAGATGTTCCCCTCCTTGTACCGGAAATAAACGGCGACCATCTTGAAATTCTTAAGACGCAGCAATACAACGGTGGATGCATTGTTACAAACCCGAATTGCTCTACAATCGGTATGGTGCTGGCGCTTAAGCCCCTCCATGATAAGTTCGGACTTGAATCGGTAAACGTTGTTACAATGCAGGCGCTATCCGGCGCAGGTTACCCCGGTGTTGCAAGCCTTGATACGATAGATAACGTAATCCCCTTCATCTCCGGTGAAGAACCGAAGCTTGAAACGGAGCCTCTTAAAATTCTCGGGAAGTATGAAAATGGAAAAATCCTGGATGAGCAAATTAAGATCAGCGCTCAATGCAACCGTGTTTCTGTTGTAGACGGACATCTTGAGTGTGTTCAGGTTAAGCTGAAGAAGAAGGCATCGAAGGAAGAAATAATCGGAGCCTGGAGAAGCTTTACTTCAGAGGCACAGGAATTAGGTCTCCCTACAGCGCCTGTCCATCCGATACATTACTTTGAAGAAGATAAATACCCTCAGCCGAGAATCCACCGCAACATCGATAAGGGCATGGCTGCTTCGGTAGGAAGACTGCGCGAAGACCCGCTCTTCGACTATAAGTTCGTAGTGCTTTCTCATAACACCAACAGAGGCGCTGCCGGCGGTGCCTTACTCTGTGCGGAACTTATGAAAGCCAAGGGTTATATTAAATAATAATTTTAGTGAGGCTCACCCTACAGGTGAGTCTTTTTTTTAAAGACTACAGATGAAAAAAAAAATAAAAGTTTTTGCCCCCGCCTCGGTAACAAATGTAAGCTGCGGTTTTGATGTAATGGGCTTTGCAATCGATTACCCCGGTGACGAGCTCGTTCTTACAATAAAAGATGAACCCGGTGTAGTCATTTCGAAAATTACCGGTGACCATCAGCGGCTCCCGTTTAACCCGCTAAAGAACACTGCAGGGTTGTCTCTCATTTCTTTGGTAGAACACTTAAACTTCAAGAAAGGAGTTGAGATAGAAATACATAAGAAGATGGCTCTCGGCAGCGGGTTGGGCTCAAGCGCTGCCAGCGCTGTTGCAAGCGTTTTTGCGCTGAATGAAATTCTCGGCAGTCCACTTACAAAAGATGAGCTTCTTCCCTTTGCGCTCGAGGGCGAAAAGCTAACATGCGGCGGCACTCCTCACGCAGATAATGTTTCAGCCTGTCTGATGGGAGGCTTTGTAATCGTCAGAAGCTTAACGCCGATTGACGTTATAAATATTCAGACGCCTAAGAATCTTTTCTGCACTATAATTCATCCTCATCTGGAAATTAACACGGCAGATACAAGAAAGATACTCCGCAAACAGATTCTCTTATCCGATGCAGTTAAGCAATGGGGCAACGTTGCGGGATTAGTTGCCGGATTAACCGGCGGCAATTACGAACTGATCAGCCGCTCGCTTCAGGATGTTATAATTGAGCCAATTAGATCAATATTGATCCCCGGCTTTAATGAAATAAAAGCTGCTGCGATTGATGCAGGTGCGCTTGGGTGCAGCATTTCGGGCTCCGGTCCTTCCATCTTTGCTTTTAGTAAATCGAGGAACATCGCAGATAAAGTGGGAACGGCAATGAGGAAGGCATTGTCTGCAATCGAAGTAGACGGTGATCTCTATATTTCAAAAATAAATCAGCAGGGACCCAGAATAATTGAATAAATTGTAATCTTAACCTGAGTAATCCGGGTAAGTTTATAAACAAAAAATAATTAGAAATGAAATTTTACAGTACAAATAATAAAAATAATACAGTCGCTTTCAGAGAAGCAGTGCTTAGAGGAATAGCCGATGACGGCGGTCTATTTATGCCGGCAGAGTTTCCAAAACTTCCCCAAAGCTTTTTCAAAAATATTTCCGGCTTATCGTTCAAAGATATTTCTCTCCATGTAGCAAAAAATCTTTTAAAGAATGACTTACCAGATAAAGCGCTTACCAAGATAATTGATTCGGCAATTAACTTTGACGCACCGCTCGTTAAGCTTGACGACCGGATAAGCGTTCTCGAATTATTCCACGGACCGACTCTTGCCTTCAAGGATTTCGGCGCAAGGTTTATGGCGGAAGTAATATCGTATCTAAATAAAGATGAGGACAAGGAAATAATCATTCTCGTCGCTACTTCCGGCGATACAGGGAGCGCCGTGGCTAACGGCTTTCTTAACGCCGAAGGCGTTAAGGTAGTCCTGCTTTATCCATCCGGAAGAGTAAGCAGGATTCAAGAGCAGCAGCTCACTACTCTCGACCAGAACATAACCGCCCTCGAAATAGACGGCACATTCGATGACTGTCAGAGGCTTGTAAAACAGGCTTTCGCCGATGCTTCTTTGAAAAAACATGCAACTCTTTCTTCTGCTAATTCAATAAATATTGCCAGGCTTATACCGCAGTCGTTTTATTATTTCAATGCTTATGCAAGAACCGAAAATAAAAATCTGCCGTTTTATGTATCTGTCCCGAGCGGGAATTTTGGAGATCTTACAGGCGGCTTATTTGCCCATAGGATGGGGCTGCCTGTCAATAAATTTATAGCCGCAGTAAATGCAAATGACGTATTCCCAAAATATCTTGAGACTTCAGTGTATGAAGCCAAACCGTCCGTACGTACTTTATCAAACGCGATGGATGTAGGCAATCCAAGCAACTTTGCCCGCATACTCGATCTTTACGGTCATAATCATCAGTCAATTACAGATGAAATATGCAGCACAAGCTTTTCCGATCTGGATACTATCGCAGCAATGAAAGAAGTATATTCAAAATATAATTATACCATGGACCCGCACGGTGCAGTGGGATATCTTGCATTGAAAAAGTTCTTAGACAAGACAAATGACATAGAGTATAACGGAATATTCTTAGAGACTGCGCATCCCTCAAAGTTTGCCGATATAGTTGAGAAGGTTTTGAATAAGAAGATTGGAATTCCCGATACGCTGCAAGCCTGCCTTGTAAAGAAGAAAA
Organism: Ignavibacteriaceae bacterium; assembly: GCA_046704565.1. GTDB lineage: Bacteria > Bacteroidota > Ignavibacteria > Ignavibacteriales > Ignavibacteriaceae > FEN-1297. The sequence continues at coordinate 6,663 of JBJKRP010000359.1, forward strand.
AATCGGTTAAGATTTCGAAGGAATATCAAGAATTGAAAAGCTTTGTCTTAAGCATTTAATAAAAAGGAAAAATTATGGAATCAAAAAAGTGTGTTGCCGTACTTGGCGGAGGTAATATCGGCTTGGCAATTGCCAAGGGATTAGAGACTTCTCAGCTTTACCCGCCAGAGAATATTTTTATTACGCGACGTCATGTTGATCAGCTTGATGAATTTAGAAATAAAGGATTCAAGACAACCGGCGACAACAAGCTCGCCGTAAAGAATTCCGAGGTGATTATTGTTGCCGTTCAGCCAAAGCAGCTTGAAGAGCTGTTGACAGAAATTTCGGAAGTAATTAACAAGGATAAGCATACCTTAATTTCGGTTGTTTCTGGCGCCGGTATAAAAATGATTAAGAAAATTATAGGCAAGAATGTCCCTATAGTCCGTGCAATGCCGAATACTGCGATTGCAATCCAGGAATCTATGACGTGCCTTTCCGCAGAAACTAAAACAGAAAGCTCGCTTAAAGTTGCAAAGAAAATTTTTGATTCTGTCGGCAAGACGATGATAATAGATGAGGAACTTATGGTGCCGGCAACCGCTTTATGCGCATGCGGAATTGCTTTTTTCTTACGCGCTGTCCGCGCCGCTTCTCAGGGCGGGTTTGAGATCGGCTTTCATTCTGATGAAGCAATCTTTATGGCGGCTCAAACCGCATTAGGTGCCGCGTCTCTTTTAGTCAAGACAAAATCTCATCCCGAGGGCGAAGTAGACAAAGTAACTACTCCGCGCGGTATAACAATCTCCGGCTTAAACCAGATGGAACATAACGGTTTTAGCTCAGCTATGATTAAAGGAATTACAACCTCTGCCGAAAAAGCCCAGATGCTTTATAAAAAGGAATAACCGATATAGAAATGAAGAGAGAGTTCTAAAAAATAGCTCTTTAGTTCCGGAATGTGTAATACAGATTATGATTACGGGTTTCTACGTTCACTATAAGTAATTTTTTTGTTAAGTTTGGACTCATGATTGTAAAACGACAGGATTACCAATGGCAGATATTACAAAAACAGGCATACTTAGCTCTCTTAAGAAAGTAGAATATCCGAATTTTAATAAAGATTTATTAATACTCAATTCTATAAAGAAGTTCGAACTAAACAACAGTACACTTAACCTGGATTTATCTTTTACTCTTCCGTCCTCAAATGAAACGGGACAATTGAAAGAGAAATTCATAAAAAAAATTAAAGAGGACTTCCCGAATATCAAGGACATCAATTTAAATATCGAGGCAAAGAATACAGTTCATCATGATACGGCTAATAATGCAGTATTGCCTGGGGTAAAAAATACTATTGCAGTTGCAAGCGGTAAAGGCGGCGTAGGCAAAAGCACAGTAGCGGTAAACCTTGCCGTAGCTCTTGCAAAAGAAGGCGCTGAAGTCGGCTTAATTGACGCAGACATTTATGGTCCAAGTATCCCGCTAATGCTCGGCTTAAAAGAAAAGCCGAAAATAATGCAGAACCAGAAAACGATGAAAATTATTCCGCTGTCCAATTACGGAGTAAAAGTAATTTCAATCGGGTTGCTGGTTGACGATGATGCGCCTGTAATCTGGCGCGGACCTATGGCTAGCGGAGCTGTCAAGCAATTCATGTCGGATGTAGACTGGGGTGAACTTGATTATTTGATTTTTGATATGCCTCCCGGAACCGGCGATATACAGTTGACACTTGTACAGACAATCCCTTTAACTGCCGCAGTAATCGTAACTACTCCGCAGGAAGTTTCGTTGATTGACGCACGAAAAGCCTTGAAGATGTTTACACGCGTTAATGTTCCGGTTGCAGGCGTTGTAGAAAACATGAGTTACTTTATTGCACCCGATACGGCTAAGAAATACGATATATTCGGTACCGGCGGCGGCTCCAAGATTGCAGAAGAATTGGGTGTGCCCTTTCTTGGAGGAATACCAATCGATCCCCGTATTAGGATAGGCGGCGACAGCGGCGTTCCTATCGTTTATGATACACCGGACACCGAGCATGCGAATGCAGTTATTCAGATTTCAAAAAACATGGTTAACCAGGTTCATTTGATAAACGTAAAAGGAAGTGCAGCTTCAAAGATGGAAATTTTGCTGAATGATGATGAATAAAATTTCCGAAGCCGTACTAATCTAAATAAAACTTATTCATCAATTTTACTATGGAAGGTCCTGTAAAAGAAGAAGTCATAAAGGCTATTGAATCTATTCGTCCCTTTCTCCGTGCAGATGGCGGAGATATTGAATTAATAGATATAACCGAGGATGCAATTGTAAAGGTAAAGCTTACGGGCGCTTGCGCAATCTGTCCGATGTTTTTAATGACCCTTCGTGCCGGAGTAGAAAGGTCGTTGATGAAGCAGGTTCCCGGAATAAAAAGAATTGAGGCGGTAAATTAAATGTCTGAACAACCAGGCGTGAAGAAACTATTGCGTTATTCTATTTGGCTTTTGGCTGCGATTGCCGTACTCTATATTCTGTCGCAGATTCTGTCCGTACTTGTCATCTTTGCCTTTGCCGTACTTCTGGCTTTTATATTGGAGCCTCTTGTTTCCAGGCTTGAGACCATCGGTTTCAGCAGGCTGCTCTCGGTTATAAGTGTTTTTGCGGTTGTAATTGTTTCTCTCTACCTTCTATTTGCTTTCCTTGTTCCAAATTTGATTCTCCAGATGAAACAGTTCGTCGGTACACTGCAGGTGATCTCTCTTCATGAAAAAATTCTCTCGTTAGAAAAAGAGATTTATAAGTATCTTCCCTTTTTTGAGCTCGGTCAGCTGTCAAAGAGATTCGAAGAATTTATATCTTCCGGCATAATAAATTCGTTTGACCGGATTACATCCGTCTTATCGAGCATTATCTCGATTATCATACTTGTAGTGATCATACCTTTCATAACGTTCTTTATATTGAAAGACAGCAAGGAGATCATGCGCGGCATAATACACCTGCTGCCGAATAGATATTTTGAGATGTCTTACTGGATAATGAAAAAAGTCTCCATACAGTTAGGAAGGTATGTAAGAGGCTGGATTTTCGATGCCGCCTTTGTCGGTGTTGCGTGCGGCTTCGGCTACCATGTATTAGGAATAAAAAATGCTCTGCCGTTAGGACTGGTTTCCGGGCTTGGTCATCTTGTCCCTTATTTCGGTCCAATCATCGGCGGAGTGCCTGCAATAATAATTTCTGTTATCCAGTTTGGAGATTTTTCGCACGTTCCTCTGATTATAATGATGATCATAATTGTTTACATGATAGACAACGGTTTGGTACAGCCTTACGTCTTTTCAAAAAGCGTAGACATGCATCCTATCGTCATTATACTTTTGATACTTGCCGGCAGCCAGATATTCGGGGTCGCCGGTATGCTTTTTTCAATTCCTCTCGCCACAGTAGTCAAGACTGCCGCCAAAGAAATTTATTTCGCCTTTAAGAATTACAGGATTGCCCGCCTTTAAATGCAAAAAATTAATTTGATTATTTCCAAAACTACCCGTATTTTTATTTAGACGAAATCTGAATAGTGTGCAGACATAATGAAAACGGCAGCAGAATTAAAATTTGGAGAAACAGGTATAATCGGAGATATAGATGCTTCTCACCCATCTTCCAGGCGCATTCTGGAAGTAGGATTTACACCCGGTCAGGAAATACAGCTAATTAATATTTCCGCCTTTAACGACCCTCTGGCTTTCTCTGTTAGGGGGACTGTAATTGCAATTAGAAAAAACGAAGCATCGTGTATTAAGCTTTTATGAAAACAATAATACTTGAAGACCTTCCTTTAATCACACTGGTAGGTCCGCCTAATTCAGGTAAGACAACACTATTTAATTACCTGAGTGGGCAAAATTACAAAACGGTAAATTACCCCGGCGCCACAGTTGAATATTCAATCAGCAAAATCCAGCGCAAATTTAATTTTAACGCGAACATACTTGACTCTCCTGGTATAATCAGTCTTATTCCAAACTCACCTGACGAAAAAGTTTCGGTCGATTCGCTTTACTCCCATCCACGCTACGGTGTACCGGATTTAGTAATTGTCACGGTCGATGCAAGCCAGTTGTCTCGGCATTTACTTCTTGTTAGACAATTGACTGAATCGGGATTTAATGTTGTTATTGCTCTTACAATGACCGACATTCTTCAAAGGAAGGGATTTGAAATATCTACTGACCTGCTCAGCCGTAAACTTGGCTGCGAGGTTATTATAATCGACGGCAGAACCGGCAAGGGCGTAGAGGTTCTTATCAAGTCTGTTGGAAAGAATATTGAGACATCCAAAATTACCGGGAAGAAAATTCCGGTTTCCCTGGATACGGGTTTAGACGTGAAATATCTTTTGGGTGTGTATAAGGAAATTGAAGATATTGAAAAGGAAGTCATCTCTCTGCATTCACAAGCTGAAAAAATTCAACTAAAAAAAGCAAATAAACAACTGCATATTTTAAATGAAGCCGTCCCCGGTACAAATCAACTTGACCAATCTACTTTGAGAATAGACAGCGTACTTCTTCATAAAGTTTGGGGACTGGTGATATTCTTCCTGATTATGGCGGCAACATTTACTTCTATCTTTTGGCTTGCCCAACCCGTCATGGATCTCGTCGATAGTTCATTCGGCTTTTTATCTTATGAAGTAATAAACATCTTAGGAAATACCTGGTACGGTAACTTTATTGCAAACGGAATAATAGGCGGAACCGGCGCTGTTGCAGTTTTCGTTCCGCAGATTTTGATTTTATTTCTCATACTCGGGCTGCTTGAAGATACAGGCTATCTTGCGCGTGGCGCAATGTTGATTGACAAGCCTCTTTCAAGGATAGGACTGAACGGTCGCTCTTTTGTTCCAATGCTTTCCGGATTTGCCTGTGCAATACCTGCAATCCTATCCACAAGGACTATCCCAAACAAAAGAGAGCGGCTTCTTACTATCTTTATCATCCCGTTAATGAGCTGCAGCGCCCGCCTACCTGTTTATGCCCTGCTTCTTGCTTTCTTATTCCCCGCCGATCAGTCCTGGATTGCCGGGTTGGTTCTTGCAGGGATTTATGTGTTGAGTATTTTAAGCTCCGTAACGGTAGCCAGTATTGTTAATAGATTTAAAAACAAAATCATAAATGCGGAAGACAGGTCATCGTTCATTCTTGAGCTGCCGACATACAGGGTTCCTAAGTTTAGCATGGTCTTAACCAACTCATACCACAGCGCCAAGATTTATTTTAAAAAAGCCGGTCCTATTATACTAATACTTTCCATACTGATATGGTTCCTGACTTATTTCCCGGATTACAGTCCGAAAGTCGATACACATAATCTCTCCAGGGACCAAGCAATTGAACTCCAAAGCTCGGTAA
>JBJKRP010000360.1:0-3674 GCA_046704565.1 Ignavibacteriaceae bacterium
CTTCAATCTTTTTAAGCTTTGCCGGAGCCAGTGCTCTTTGAAGATACACTACCGCGTCTTCGGAGTAGTTTACTACGTCTATATTTTCATTACTAAGCTCTCTTACTATTGCATGGATGCGCACGCCTTTCATACCGACGCAGGCACCTACCGCATCTATGCGGTTGTCCTGCGATTCAACGGCAACTTTTGCGCGTTCGCCGGGCTCGCGTGCAATAGCTTTTATGTCTATTATACCGTCATATATTTCAGGTATTTCAATCTCAAACAGCCTTCTTAAGAAGTTATTATCCGCCCGTGAAACTACTATTACGGGTCCGCTTGTGCTTTTTCTTACTTCCTTAACAATCGCCCGGATAGTCTCGCCTTTCTTGTATCTTTCGTAAGGAATTTGTTCCGAGCGCGGAAGAATCAATTCATTCCGGTTGTGGTTTACCAGGATATCGCTTTTCCTTATCTGGTAAATATCGCCCACTACAATCTCATTTAGAAGCTCGTTGTACTCGTTGTATACTATGACTTTTTCTATCTCGCGTATCTTTTTGTTAAGACCCTGCTTAGCAAGAGTAATAAGACTTCTTCCGAAGGTTTCAAGCTCAAGTTTCTCAACGTAATCATCGCCAACATCAAGCTCGTCTTCGTTGCCGCGGCTGTTAACCTCCTCTATGCCTATCTGTGTGTTCGGATTTTCAACCTCTTCTACAATTTCTCTTTCGAGGAAGATTTCGATATCGCCTCTATCCATGTTTACCACAACATCGTACTTTGCATCCTCGCCGTATTTTTTCCTGACAAGCATACCGAAGATTTCTTCGATGATGCCGGCTAAAACATCTTTGTCGACTCCCTTTTCCCTTACCATCTGGGAAAATGATTCAACAATATCTGCGTTCATATAATTGATCCTCCGTTAAGAAAAACTTATTTATACTTTTGCTTTTATTATGTTATTAAAATTGATTATTGTATCTCTGCCGCCTGAAGAGAATATTAAATTCTCACCTTCGATGCCAATCAGCTTCCCGGTTATTTTCTTTGTTTCCCCGCCGGAGTTATAAGAAATCTCAAACTTCCGGTTAATTTGCTTAGGGAACTGCTTCAGGAATTTTAAGGGTCTATCTACACCGGGAGAAGATACTTCAAGATAATAATTAGAGCCGATATCAGGCAAGTCTTCCAGTTTAGGATTTATTTCCAGGCTAATCCGGGCACAATCGTCTGCCGAAACATTTTGCTCGCCGTCTATATAAATTTCTATCGAGCGGCTGCCGCTTTTGCCGTGTACTATTAAGTCTACTATAAAGAAATTATTATTTTCAACAATTTCTGCGGCAATCTCTTTTATATTCTCTTCGAGTGTATTCATACAAATAAAAATCGCCCTCAAGAGGGCGAATTAACTGAACAAACATAGCACTTATTTATCCAATATGCAAGAAACCAAAGGTTGACCGTGGCAAAGTGCCGGTTTACATTTTTCAAGCTTAAAAGTAATACCGGTTTTTTTTCTCCATTAATTTTCTGCCGCAGTCTCTTCTTTCTTAGGCGCAGAAAATAAGCTGATAATTACAAAACCAAGTATCATCCCGATAAGGAATGAAATTGAGATAACAACAATTGTTGACAGCTCAACTTTCCAGAAAAAAACGTTTACGGAAATGATGGCGGTATTCTCCGAAACAAATACCGTGAACAGAACTATCAGAAGCATTATGAACAGTATCTTAAACTTCATTTCTTTCTCCCGAAAGGTTTGTGATATTAAAAGACTATACTTTGATTACTAAGATAAAAAATGTTATAATTTATTTGTGTAAAAAAATTTTTAAAATAAAAGTTATTTGAAAGGAGATACCTATGCCTGTAAGAAAAGCTAATGCCGAATGGCGCGGAGATTTGAAAAAGGGAAGCGGTAATATTAGTACCGAATCCGGCGTACTTAAGAATGTAGCCTACAATTTTGTTTCAAGGTTTGAAACCGGGAAAGAGACAAATCCGGAAGAGCTGATAGGTGCTGCTCATGCTGCATGCTATTCAATGGCGCTTTCAAACATACTTGCCGGCGCCGGCTTTACTGTAAACTCTGTTAGGACTGAAGACAAAGTTCATATAGAAAAGCTGGAGAGCGGTTTTACAATTACAAAAATTGAAATGCAATGCGATGCGAACGTATCCGGTATTGACGAAACAACCTTTATGAAGCATGCCGATGAAGCGAAGAAAGGCTGCCCTGTTTCCAAGGCGCTTGCCGGTGTTGAGCTTGTTTTATCCGCCAGGTTGAAAAAGTAAGCTTTGCGGAATTAAAGTAACCTGCCTTAAGCATGCGAGTTGAACATTGAGCGTTGAGAATCGAATATTCAACGCTCAATATTAATTTTCAATTTCAATTAAATGAGGAGGGTTTTGTATTCCCGGTGCCTCTCAATATAAGTCTCAACGTAAGAACAGGTGGGAATAATCTTGAAGCCTTTCTCTTTTGCATATTCTAACCCTGCATGCACAACTTCCGCTGCAATGCCCTGACCGCGCAGCTCCGGCGGGACGTATGTCTTAATCATATTCATCGTAACCTTATCAACCAGCAAGTATCTTAAATAAGCTTCCTTGCCGTTTAACATTGCTGCGAATTTGTTATTGGAAACGTCATGCTTCACTTCAATTTTCATTTTAAATCCTGTTAAAAATCTTTTCAGCTAATTTATGTTAAGTAAGAGTTACCTCAAAGGCTCATCTTGATTTTTACACATCAATCCATTTGGTGATCTAAATAATTTCTGCAATATTTACTCAATCAAATTATCTCGTTTGAGTTATAAGACACAATTCGTTTAAAAACCGAATGTTAAATTGATTTCTAAAGGATGTATATCTTCTAACTTTAATACGGAACGATAATTTCTTTTTAAAAGGACATGAAAATAAAAACAACATTCATTTTTGTATTATTGTTTACGGCGGGACTACTCTTTATGAGCTGTGCTTCATCGGATAAGACGACTGATATGAAAGAGCTTGTCGGGCAGGTAGTTGTAGTGGGAAACGAACCTTTTACAAACCTGGCACTTCAAGTTAGTCCCTCTCTTAATTACATCCTGGAATGCAACAGCAGCATGCGCGACACTCTACTTGGAAACCAGGGTAAGTGGGTAAAGATTTTCTATAATAAAATAGATGAAAAAAATAATTTAAAAACAATTAAGGTCGAGAAGGCTGAAATTCTGTCAAAGAATTAGGATATAGAGATATTAGGTCATACGATTAAAGGTATCCTGTTCAAAGTAAACGACCACTTATACCTATATACCTTAGAATTTATAAAAACAAAAGTTTCACGATGAGGAATATATGAAGACTATACGTATAACATTTTTACTCGCCTTTATGTTTTCATTTGCAGCTTACCCGCAGGTTATGATGAAGAAGGCAAATGAGAATATTACTAAAAGCTATCCGGTTGACGGCACCCCGCTTTTATATAAGCATTATCAGCAAACTGCTCTGTGGATAAAGGCGCACCCGGATTATTACAGCAAGATGCGGATGCAGAAAACTTCAGCTTGGGGTTTTACAGTAGGTTCTACTCATAGCTGGCAGGCATATAATTTTGTAACAAACCAAAACTATGCCGTGCCTTCTACCTGCAAGGGGATTGGTGCCCACTGTTATGTGTCCGT